>JAURPT010000063.1 GCA_030836535.1 Alphaproteobacteria bacterium | reverse complement strand
TGATGACGGTATCAAGGTCAAAGACAACTCCGACGATTGGGAAATCTACAATGATGGTACGATCGATGGTGGTGAAGATGGCGTTGATATCGGCCTAAGCTCCGACAACAACGAGCTCTGGAACACCGGTGATATTGAAGGTGATGACCATGGTGTCCGCATCTTCCGCTTCTCCGATGACAACGTGATCGTTAACAGCGGTGACATTACCGGTGGTATTGACGGTGTTCACATCGAGCGGAGCTCGGAATACACGGTTGTCGAAAATGAAGGCTTCATTGGTGGCGGTATGCATGGTGTCTACACAGACTCCAACGACACCTTGATCGGGAATGGTGCCGGCGGCATTATAACAGCAACGAACAGCACGGCTGGTGTTAATATCCAGAGTGACGGCAACCTCGTCTTCAATACCGGTGGTATCGGTGCTGTAAGTGGTTACTCACCTGAATATGGTCTCTGGGTGACCGGCGACGATAACGCGATGGTCAACGTCGACACTTCTGATGACTCAGATGGTGCTCGTGGCCAAATTGTGGGTACAGAAGCTGGTATCGCTGTTGTAGGTTCCTTCAACCTGATCGTTAACGGTACTGACGGTGTTGATTTCGCAGAAGACGAGCTTGGCTCCTGGCAGGGTGGTGACATCGTAGGTGGTAATGCAGGTATCTATGTCGGTTACGAAAACTACGATAATACTAATATTGCCAACGGTGCTGGCGGTTTGATCGAAGTAACGGGTGGCCTGTGCACGCCTCCGCAGTTCAGCGCGGATTGTGCAGAAACACCTGTTGCTGCTATTGACTCCGGTGACGGTGAATTGGGTAACGGCAGCGGTTTCGGTGATGTTATCCGGATCGGCAATGCTGGTACGATTACGGGTGAAGATGTCTTCTCAGACGGCTTTATTCAGGTCGACACGATGACCCAGAACCCGGATGGCACTGAAGCGTTTGACACCGATGGTGTTACACCGCTTGGACCGGACGGAACGCCAGACTTCACCGTGACACCTGGTGCCAGCGAAGGTGACTCAGATGTTGTTACCGAAATTTTGGTACCGGCACCGGTTCAGCAGGCTTCTCGCCTGGCGATCCGGGATGGTGACGGCATGGCTCTCATCGAGAACTTCGACGGTGGCGTTATTAACGGCAACATCGAAACCAACGGGGGTGATGACATCCTGGCAATGGAAACCGGTTCTACCCTGAACGGTAATGCTGACCTCGGTCAGACGACGGATACCGATCATGTACTGGTTGCTATCGAGGATGACTCCGGTACGCCAGATGTTGATGAATCCATGGGTGGCTTGCTGTTCGATATCGATCATGAAGACACTGATGTCGGCGAAGATTTGCTCGTTCTATTCGGAGAAGGTGAAGGCCGTTTCGACGGTAACGTCACCGAAGCTGAACTGCTCGAAAAGATCAACTCCGGCACGTGGGACATCAATGGTTCTGTAACCATTGACGGTATCACTGATTTCGATCCGATTGATGTGGACCTGGATGGCGACGGTGACATAGACAGTGACGTACACGTCATTGATGAAACCTTTGCTTCCAATATTTGGTCAGGTCGCCTCAATGTAGGTGGCACGACTGAAGAAGGTGTTGCATCTGGTGCTCTGCTGACCACACCTGTACTGGATGTGCACCCCGATTTCGACGGTAATGTCGGTGTCTTGGGTGGTCATGGTACGGTAGCAACTGATCCGGGCATGCCCGGCGGCGGTGGCGGAGTTCACGTCCTTGGCTATGCCATGGGTGAAGGTGACCTCGCCGACTCTGCAGTTGTTGGTCAGGATCCAACAGGTAGTGATCTGTGGACTTGGGAAACGGACTCTGATCTGTCCGTCGACTGGGACGATGCAACAGACGCTCCGCGTCGTGGGATGATCGCACCGGGTGATGAAACAACCCGCATCGGTACGCTGACAGTTTCCGGTAACGTTGCCTTCGATGGCTTCGAGACCGCGAACCTGACGCAGGTTACTGAAACGGTTGTGATGACACCGGACGATCCCGACACTGAGGATGACGAATCCGAAGGTGGAACGGCATTCACTATCGTTGAAGTTCGTGAAACCGGTCGTGAAGTTGTCACCAGCTGGGGTGGTGAGTTGCAGGCTGACCTGAAGGATAGCGGTGAACATGATCGTCTGAATGTTGTAGCTAGCGGTTCCAACATGCCGGTGATCTCCACGCCGAATGACACCACAGGCCCAGGTGATGTGCCCATCGATAACGAAACGCAGGATCCTGTAACAGGTGATGAACTGTTCGACTCCGATGGTGTAACGCCTCTGGGCCCGGATGGCATCCAGGACTTCGAAATCGTTGACGACGTCCAAGTACCTCTCTTCGATGAAGATGTACCAGGTGCTGGTGGTCCTGACGGTGTCTTTGACAGCGTAAGCAACAAGGCAACTGAAGTGCCTGACGGCCAGGTTACACTTGGTGGTCGACTGGATGTGATCCTCGACGGTGAATTCGTTGACCTTACAACCAATGGTGCGCCGGACACGATCCTTGATCCGGACAACACAGGTTGTAACGATGCACCAGACGGTACGCCGAACTGCTTCATCCCGAACCCTGCTGTGGGTACGCCGGATGGTGAGTTGGATGTTGACGCCAATGGCGACTACATCGGCACTGCTGACTTCTCTGTGAAAGGTGAGATCTTTGATATCATCGTTGCAGAAGGTGGCGTTGATGGTGAATTCGACGAGTACGGCTTCGACGGTGGCCCGAATGACGGTGCCCTGGTTAACGACGCCCAAGGTGGTCGGATCCAGGTCTTCAAGGGCTTCCTGCAGTACCTGCCGGATCGCGTACGCATCATCTCCATTCCTGACTTTGGCCCGATGGGTGGCAATGCCAACCAGACTGCCTTTGGAAACTATGTCGATGGTCTGACACAGTACGGCCTGAACCGTGACGGTCTGCATGAAAGCCTGGCTTATCTGGGCATTCACCAGATGGAATTTGGCAATGGCTCCTATCAGAGTGTTGTCAATCGCCTGACGCCTGAGTTCTACAACCCCTACAACGAGGTTGCGATTGCTCTGGCAGGTGGTTCCGTTGGTCAGGTTCAGAACCGTGCACTGCAGGCTCGTAGCGGCAGCCGGACGTCTCTGATGGTCCAGGGTTACTCAGTCAACACCAATGCCGGTGACGGCGGTGAGAAGAAGGCATCCTTCTGGATTGGTGGCACGTGGAACGATACTGAGGTCGATAGTGACAATGGCTTTATCGAGTATGGTTTGGATAGCCTGGTCGGTTATCTCGGCTTCGACTACGCGGTCGCTGACGGTTGGTTGCTGGGTATCATGGGTAGCTTCGGTGAAACCGACGTAGACTATGACTACTCAAGCGCATCTGAAGGTGAAGTCGAAAGCTGGTCAATCGGCGGTTACATTTCCTACTTCGGTGACAATGGCCTCTATGCCAATGCCGGTGGTGGTTACGGTGACCTAGATATCGAATCAACACGCGACGTGAGCTTCAGCTCCATGGCGGGTGATGTACTCGGTACGGCTTCCGCTGAATTCGAAGGTGACTATGTCTACTTCTTCGGTGAATTGGGCTACAGCTTCGACATCAACGACGAAGGTCTGATGCTGGCTCCGGAACTTGGTTTGATCTACACCAATGTTGATCTGGAAGCCTTCTCCGAAACCGGCCCGACCGTCTTCAACCTCGCGGTTGATGAACAGGGTAACAAGTCGGTTCGTGGTACTGCTCAGCTGCGCCTCTCCAAGGCGTTCGAAAGCGGTGACAACGGCACCATCCTGCCTTACGTCCGCGTCGGTATCGCACACGAGTTTGAAGATGACCTCCGTGTCATTACCTCACGCTTCGTAGGTGATAACGGCACGTTCACCACACTGGGTGAAGTACCGCGCGGCACGACCGCAATCTTCGGTGCAGGTGTATCGGCTCTGCTGAACAACGTATGGTCGCTGCAGCTTGACTACGCTGGTGAAATCGGCGGCAATTACAAGAGCCACAGCGTATCCGGCTCTGTACGCCTCCGCTTCTAATAGCGAAGATACAGAAACTAAGAAGGGCGTCCCTCGGGGCGCCCTTTTTCTTTGTATTGATGGCTCAAGCCCCTTAGGCCGAGATGCTACTCGGACAGATGGTGGGGGCTTTTGAACAAATACCTGTTAAGTCTGTGAGCCATTGTTTCGGCCCGGTTAGTGAAGGATTGTTACCTTGTTTCGGCAACACCCCCGTAGAGCGGGGAAGAAATTTTATGGAGCCGATAACGCGGTCCCTCATCAAGGGGTAGAGTTCCAGGGCCAACAAGATTTGTAATTAGCCCTACGTTGAGCAATGTAGAGTGTTCACCAGGACCGCCGTTTTATACTCGGACGGCGAATTTTGCAGAGACAGATACGGTGCCGTTTAGATTGTAGTCGGTGGTGAGGCAAGCAGTCACGGATGCCCACTATTCCATTCAAGTAGTAGCGACCATAGGCTCGATTTCAAATCGGTCCTTAACGGTATAAGCGGGTAATTCTTCAACGTTGTGTTGGTACTTAGCCTAAGGGCTTTATTAATGACTGAAACGGTGAACCAATGAATTGCACGCGTGAAACACAAAAGTTGACTGGCTCCCAATGATGCCAGTCGCAGCATGGGTCATTTCCGGCTATTGTTCAGGTCAATTGGCGCGTACCGCTAGCGCAACCTGCGTAAATCGTCACGGGTAATGTTTTGGTTGGTAGCTGAGTTAGCGATCGGGTGTAGGAAGCCCTTTGGGTATGTTGCGTTCTAAGGGAGGGCTGGAAGCCTCTAGTATTGAATAGGGTGAGTGCGGCAAGCCCCAAGAAAATTTAGTGGCTTGCGCTCTTGGAAGTACCGCCAAACGTTGTCTTGCTGGCCTATCCGCTATTCAAATTCATCCGGTGTATACCGGATAATGACCCCGATATCATCGCCCGAAAGCTGACCCTTGGCTGAGTCTCGCTTCCTGTTCGGACCAAAGGAATAGATGAAGACCTGTTGAATGCCGTCACTTAAGAGGCAGTCGTGCCGCATCCAATAGGGAGAATTCCAAGGGTCAATGAAGTATTGGGCTCTTTCCTCGGACATCCCCTGTTCAACTAGCGAGGCGAACTCAGACGTATACAGATAGTCGGTTCGCAGCCTTTTGGCCAATCCATTCATTCGGCGGTGGTCTTTACACCGCGTGACGACACCAGGCTTATTGTTTCTGTACAGTGCAGCCATATCGTTAGCGATGGCCAACGCCTCTACACGTGCTGTTTCCAGCACATGAGGGTCGGCATTAAACGAGTGCCGGGCCACAGTCGCATTTCCTATGCCAATCAGCAGAGTGACGAATGTCAACAGACATACCGTTATGAATGAGTGGCGCAACATCGCCCATTTGTTGCTCCACCAATGCCATAAGGCGCTGTTTGTTTCGCTGAGATAAATAAGCGCTGAAAACATCAGCCCAAATCCGAAGGCGAGCTCGGTAATCTCACCGGTAAATTGAAGCGGGTAGATATGGTAGAACGCTGCAGTTACCGAAAATGGAATAATCAGAATGGTTGGCGGCGCGACAAAAGACAGCTTGTCGACTAACCGTCTTGTTGTCTGTTCCAGGGCAAGAACAGGCAATAGCAGGCCATAAGCAAGAATGAGCACCTTCAGCAAAAGCTTGCGGAAATCTTTTTCAATGATGTTGTGGTAATTCAGTTCCTGCTGGAAGTTTTGGTCCAGGAAATAGGTCGGCGGCCTAAATCCAAGGATCCGCTGACCCCATGATATTTCTTCCATGGCGAACACGAAACAGAAAGCACTAAGACAGATCAAGAACCAGGGATTGCGCTTTTCGTTGCGATGTCGATGGACAGAAGCAAAACCAAACAGGACTGCGGCAAACAGAAATGCCCAGACAGTTGCCCACTCCAGATATTCATCTTCCTGAACGCTAAACAGGTAGAAATCTTGATCATATCTGTCGAGCAACACTGCAACAGCAATGATGCCAAGCATGATGCCTGCGGATGCTAGTCGTGCCATTAGTGCCTGCGTCGTTTGAAGTCCCCAATTGGCAGGTTACACATCTGGAATCGGCATTTCCAGCCCAACAGAAAGGGGGAGGCAACCAACGCTGCCTCCCCCCTTCCAAAAGGTATGTGGTGAAACTAGGCTGCGCTGTTGTGTTGGCGCTCGCGCATTTCACGTTGCTTCTTGATCTCCAGCCGCGCGATGGTGCGGCGATGCACTTCATCGGGACCGTCTGCAAGGCGCAGCGTGCGCTGGCTGGCAAAGGCTTTCGCCAGCGGGAAGTCAGATGACACCCCGCCGCCGCCGTGAACCTGAATGGCACGATCAATAACCTTCAGGGCCATGTTGGGCACGGCGACCTTGATCTGGGCAATCTCACTGCGGGCAACCTTATTGCCATATTTGTCCATCATCCAGGCGGCCTTGTAGACGAGCAAACGAGCCTGTTCGATCTCGATACGAGAGTCTGCAATCTGCTCCTGCACAACACCCTTATCAGCCAGTGTAGAGCCAAAGGCGACGCGATCGTCTGCACGAGCGCACAGGGCCTCCAGCGCACGTTCAGCCGCACCAATAGAGCGCATGCAATGGTGAATACGGCCTGGGCCAAGGCGGGCCTGGGCGATCTCGAAACCACGGCCTTCACCCAACAGGATGTTGGAAGTGGGCACGCGAACATTCTCGAAGTTCACCACGCCATGACCATGTGGCGCGTCGTCATAACCAAAAACGGGCAGGAAGCGTTCAATGTTAATGCCGTCGGCGTCGCGCGGCACCAGGATCATCGACTGCTGCTGGTGCAGCGGGGCAGATGGGTCTGTCTTGCCCATAAAGATCAGCACTTCACAGCGTGGATCCATAATGCCCGATGTCCACCATTTGCGGCCATTGATGACATAATCATCGCCATCGCGCGTGATGCTGGACTCAATATTCGTGGCGTCAGAGGACGCGACAGCCGGTTCCGTCATGGCGAACGCAGAACGGATTTTCCCGTCCAGCAAGGGCTGCAGCCAACGTTCCTTGTGTTCGTCGGTGCCAAAGCGCTCCAGAATTTCCATATTGCCGGTATCTGGTGCCGAGCAGTTGAAGGTTTCCGAAGCAATGCCGGAGCGACCCAGCAGTTCTGCAATGGGTGCGTAATCCAGATTGGAAAGACCGAAGCCGCCTTTGCTGTCTGGCAGGAACATGTTCCAGATGCCAGCAGCACGGGCCTTTTCTTTCAACTCTTCAATAACGGGGGGCACGCACCAGCGGCCGCCATCTTCCACCTGCTGTGCATAGGTCGCTTCAGCAGGAATGATTTCATTGTCGATAAAGGTGCGGACCTTGTCCGTCAGTTCCAATACGCGATCGGAAAATTCAAAATCCATGGATATCTCCCTCATGGTATCCCCCGGTCCCTCCCGGGGTTCGATTCGTCACAGAGTGTATCAGATTGCCCGTAGCTGGCTGCATTGATTAAGGACATATGCAGTACCTTTAGTGCACTACCTCCGGCCCTTGACGCCACAGGGTCATCACACTAGCTTCGGCGCCGAAATTCAGGAGATTCCCATGAGCAAACCAGACTTCGACATGAAGGGCCGTCTGTGCCTGATCACCGGTGCCACTTCTGGCCTTGGCCGCCAGTTTGCCCTCAGCCTGTCGGCTGCCGGTGCCGAGGTCGTCATCACCGGCCGCAGAGAGGCGCGTCTACAGGAATTGGCGGCCGAAATTGAAGCCGCCGGCGGCAAGGCCTACCCCCGCGCCTTTAATGTCAACGACCGCGATGCAGTGACATCTGTTGTCAATGAAATCGAAAGTGAAGTTGGGCCGATCTGGTGCCTGATCAACAATTCGGGCCTGACCATTGTGAACCGTCCCGAGGATGTGCCGGAAGAAGATTACGACACAATTCTCAACACCAACCTGAAGGCGCCGTTTCATCTGAGCCAGGAAGTAGGCCGCCACATGATCCGCCGCGGCGATGGTGGGCGTATCATCAATATCTCTTCCATGGGTGCCAGCAACGTCCTGAAGGGCAATATCACCTATTGTATGTCCAAGGCTGCGCTTTCCAGCATGACCCAATGCCTGGCGCTGGAATGGGCGCGGTACAATATTCGCGTTAATGCCATTTGTCCCGGCTTTATCCGGACAGAGATGAATACAGACTACTATGATACCGAGCGCGGCCAGGCAGAAATTATGGGCTGGCCGACCCGGCGTATTGGTGATGATAATACGCTCAACGGTTTGGTGCTGCTCTTGGCTTCTGACCAGAGCGACTTCATGACCGGCTCGCTGATTGAAGCCGATGATGGACAACCGCTGGGTGTCTAGTCCACTCTGAGTATCAGCAATGATACGGAGCTGTTGATGAAAGACTTTGTTGCCCTGAACGCGGCCGACCTGGTGAAAGCCTATGGTGCGGGAGAAGTGTCCCCCGTAGAGGTAACACGCGCTACCTTGGACCAGATCCATCGTTATAACGATCTGCTCAATGCCTGGGTCATTGTCGACGATGAAGGCGCGGTCACAGCAGCAGAGCAATCGGAAGACCGGTGGCGCCGGGGTGAAACCATCGGTGCCATTGACGGCGTGCCCGTCGGCATCAAGGAATTGTTCGATGTTAAAGGTTGGCCAACCCGGTTCAGTTCGCCGACCACGAGCCCGGACCACAAAGCGCAGGCTGACGGGCCGGTGACCGCCCGTATGCGCGAGGCTGGTGGCATCATACTGGGTAAGACAGCCACGCCGGAGTTCTCCTGGAAGGGCACGACGGACAGTGCCCTGCATGGTGTTACCCGTAATCCGTGGAATACAGATATGACGCCTGGTGGGTCTTCGGGCGGGGCGTCTGCCGCCTGTGCGGCAGGTATGGGGCCATTGCAGACGGGCACAGATGCGGGTGGGTCCATCCGCATCCCGGCCTGCTTTACCGGGCTCTATGGTCTCAAGACGACCCAGGGGCGCGTGCCCAATGTGCCCATCAGCCCGACCTATGGTGTCTCCCAGGCAGGGCCTATCACCCGCACGGTGGAAGATGCCGCGTTGATGCTGAATGAGCTAACAAAGCCAGACCCGCGAGACCCGTTCGCCCTTGAATATACCGGGCGCGACTGGCGCGTCGGTTTGCATGACGGGGTTGAAGGCATGCGGATTGCCTATTTCCCCGGAGACCGGATTATTCGGATCGATCCGGAGGTTGATGCCGCTGTGAAAGCTGCCGTCAGAGAATTCGAAGATATGGGCGCCATCGTTGAAGAGGCGGACCCAGGCTTTGAGAACATCATTGACGATTTCCTGACCCTGTGGCGCACGGCCGCTGCTGTGAACCTGGAACACGCCCGGGTAGAGGACCTGGAGAAAAGTGACAGAGGCCTTGTGCGAGCCGCCACCCATGGCCGCAAGACGATGGGTACGGATTACGTCAAGGCGCTACAGACACGCGCGGCACTGGGTCAGTTAATCTCACAGTTTTTTGCCAATGGGCCGTGGGACCTGATGCTGATGCCGACAACGCCGATCGTGCCGTTTGAGGTAGGGCAGAAGATCTATGCGCCCGACGACCCGGAATATGCCAAGGGTTGGACACCCTTGACCTTCCCCTTCAATGTGGCGGGGAATGCCGCTGCCTCCATCCCCTGTGGCTTTACCCAATCTGGCCTGCCAATAGGGCTACAGATTGTGGGCCCCTGGTATAGCGAGGCGACGATCTTGAGGGCCTCACGGGCTTATGAAAGCCGCCATCCCATTGTGTTGCCGACGCTGGACTAAGGCACACAGTAGGACACACAGCAAAAATCACATTCTCGCCACAATTGCGCACCTATCTCCAATATAGGCGGGCCACAGGCCCCAATGACAGGAGATTGGTGCTATGTGGATGTCTTACAGAACCTACTGGAAAATCTGCCTGCCCCTCATAGTCGGGGCATGCTTTCTGGGCGCTGTTACCTCGCATGCCAGCCCGGCTTCGGCTGAACCCCCTCTATATGCTGACGTCAGGCTGGACCAGCCTTTGGTAGAGGTTGGGCGGGGTGGTAGCGTCCATGCCCATATTGCCTTATTTGCACCGGAACGAGACAGGGGTGACCGCATGCGCCCGCAACTGAACCTTGGGCTTGTCATCGACCGCTCTGGTTCCATGAATGGCATTCACAAGATGTCCTATGCCAAGGAAGCTGCCATCAATATCGTCGATAAATTGCGACCGACAGACCGCATCGCGGTGGTCGACTATGATGATGTGGTCACCTTGCTGTGGCCTTCGCGGCCGGTACTGGACAAGCACGGCATTGTTGGGGCGATCTCGAGCCTGTCTCCCCGTGGGTCGACCAATCTGGCCGGCGGCATGATGGAAGGTATTCGCGCCATCCAGCCCCAGGCCGGTATGGACCGTGTCAGTCGAGTGATCCTGCTGTCGGATGGCCTGGCCAATGAAGGCATTACCGACCCGGACCGTATCGCTGCCATGGCGCGCGAGGCCCGCGCCAGTGGTGTTGTGGTCACGACCATGGGTCTGGGGCGCGACTATAATGAAGACCTGATGCAGCAGATCGCCGAGGCCGGCGGTGGGCGCTACTATTATGTCGAAAACCCTCGTGAGCTGAACCGCTTCTTCGCCCACGAACTGGAAGGCGCTATTCAGACGGTGGCAACCGGCATTACGCTGCGCATCACCTTCGAGACCAATGTCAGCGGATTCGACTTCTACGGGCCGGACAACGCCTCTATCGGCAAAACAATCGAGTTGCCCATCGAGGACCTCTATGGCGGTGAAGATCGTAGCTATGTCGTCAAGCTGGATCATGAAGCGCTGGCAGAAGGCGATGCCAAGATCGCCAGTATCAGCCTGCACTATCGCGATGCTGAAAGCGGTCAGGAATATGACATCGCCTATCCGGTCAACCTCTCGGCCACGACCGACCGCACGAAGGCGGCCGACAGTCGTGATGCCAAGGTCGATGCCATGGCCAGCATGGCCCGCGCTGAGCGGTTGCAGAAGACGGTGATTGATTATGCCGGTAAAGGCGACACAGCAGCGGCAGAAGCAGCCTATGAAGGTCTCGAGCAGGAGCTGGATGCCGCCTATAAGCGCACGGGTGAAGAAAAACTGTTGCGCCGCAAGGAGGCGATTGCCGTCGACAAGCAGCGCTTGCAGGAAGCCGCACGGTCGCCTGCTGCAATGATGTCGTTCTCCAAGGGGGCCAAGCAGCGGTCATACATGGCGGCCAAAGGCATACAGAAGGGGTATGTCCTGCAGCAGGGTGACAAGGGGCTCGAAGTGCAGAACCTGCAACAGGCTTTGGCCGATGCCGGTATTTATACTGGCCCCATCGACGGTGTTTATGACGCAGATGTCGCCGCTGCTGTCAGCGCCTGGCAAGGCCAGAATAGCCTGTCGACGGACGGTGTCGCCGGTCCACAGACCCAGAACAGCCTGGGGCTATATTAGGGTCTAGTCTTCCATCTCTGACGCGACCTGTGCCGCTTTGCGGTCTTGAATCAGCCTTTCAATGACATAGTGGCGGATGGCATCTGCTTCATTTGGCGTCATCATATCCTTGAAGCTGATCATCCCGGCGTCGCTAAGCAAGCCGCCGAGCAGAATATCCTGCCAGTCTTCCTGCCCCAGCATGGCAGAGAAACGCAGGTCTGGCACCATGCCACCGCTAACCGCTGAGACGCCGTGGCAGTACTGGCAATATTGGGCATAGAGCGCCTTGCCTTGCTCAAGCACGTCTGCAGATGCGGTCAGTTCCGGTGCTTCCGGCCACTCGGGTGCAACAATGTCGAGCGGCGGCAATTGTTTGTCTGCTCCCAGCTTGAACACAAGAATGCGGTTGGCTGAAGTGGCAGATTCAGGCTGTACATAAAACCCGGCTGCCAGGCCGAACACGCCGCCCCAGCCGGCATTGACTGCAACATATTGCTCGCCATCAACTTCATAAGTAATGGGGGCAGCGACAATGCCGGTCTGCGCCTCCATTGCCCAAAGTTCATCACCCGTATCAGCACGATAAGCAACAAAGCGACTGTTTGCGGTGCCCTGGAAAACCAGATTGCCAGCTGTGCTGAGCGTACCCCCATTCCATGGGCCTTTGTGTTGTACCCGCCAGGCTTCCTTCTGTTGCAGAGGGTCCCAGGCGACCAATTGGCCTTTCAGCAGGGCGCGCGATGCCTCACGCGCAGCGGTGTCATTGGGTAAGGGGGCATCAAGCGCTGAGGTGCCGGTGTTCCAGATCATCTTGCGCAAGCCCCAGTCTGCATCCTGGGAGAACGCGGCAGGAATATCGATGGCAGGAATATAGACCAGGCCGGTTTTTGGGTTGAAAGACATGGGGTGCCAGTTATGGCCGCCATACCCACTGGGTACCGTCAGGTGGGTCGATTCACGGTAACGTGCCCCCGGCACCTCTACAGGGCGGCCGGTTTCAGGGTCGACATGGGTGGCCCAGTTCATTTCCGCATAGGCTTCGGCTGAAATAAAGGCGCCCGTCTCGCGGTCCAGCACATAGAAGAAGCCGTTCTTGGGTGCCTGCATCAGCACCTTGCGCGTCTCGCCATCAATGTCGAGGTCTGCCAGCATGATGTGCTGGGTGGCCGTGTAGTCCCAGGTTTCGCCCGGCGTCGTCTGGTAGTGCCAGACATACTCGCCTGTGTCTGGTCGCAGGGCTACGATGGACGACAGGAATAAGTTGTCGCCGCCGCCAGGACTGCGGATTTCCTGATTCCACGGCGAGCCATTGCCAACGCCGATATAGAGAAGGTCCAGCACAGGGTCATAGGCCATGGCGTCCCAGACCGTGCCACCACCCCCGATGGCCCACCATTCGCCATTCCAGGTTTTGGCGGCTTCTTCCAGTTCTCTGGTTTCAAAACCGTCAGCCGGATTGCCTGGCACGGTATAAAAGCGCCAGGCCATCTCGCCTGTTTCAGCGTCATAGGCAGAGACGTAACCACGCACACCCATTTCTGCACCACCATTGCCGATGATAACCTTGCCTTTCATCACCCGCGGTGCCCCTGTGATTGTATAGGGTTGGGTGGGGTCGGTGGTTTGGTTTTCCCACAGTTTTTCACCGGTTTTGGCGTCGATAGCGATGAGCCGCCCGTCGAGCGCACCAAGGAAGATTTTGCCATTCCAGGCTGCCGCCCCACGGTTAACAACGTCGCAGCAAGCATTGGCACCCCACGCCTTGGGGACCTCAGGATCATATTCCCACAAAAGGTCGCCGGTTTTGGCATCCAGGGCATAAAGGACGCTCCAGGAACTTGTGGTGTACATCACGCCGTCGATCACCAATGGCGTGGCTTCCACTCCCCGTGTTGTGTTGAGGTCGAAGCTCCAGGCTAAGCCCAGGTCGCCGACATTGTCGGCATTGATCTGGGTAAGGGGGGAATGGCGCTGTTCGTCATAGGTCCGGCCATAGGACAGCCAGTTACCCATATCAGCATCGGCATTGACCAGGCGTTCTGCATCGACGGCTGCAGCGGCACTGGTTTCCTCTGCTGGGGCAGGCTGCTCGGTCGGTTGTCCGCAGGCGGCCAGCACAGCCAAAACCATCGCTGTCGCCAGTGGCTGGCGCCATTTCACGTTGCCCATATCTTCCCTCCCAGGCTGGCAATATTTGGTTCAGTCTAAACAAAGGTGTTACTGCTTGGAAACCGCCGATTCCGGCATCTTATCGGTTCCCCTATCGGCCCGGCTTGGATAGAATGCCCCGGCTTCGGAGTCGGCTGTCAAGTGCCGCTCCCGTAAGATTGAGGACAATACAATGCAGATGTCGGGTGAATATCTCATTCCCGCGCCGCGCGAGGTTGTGTGGCAGGCGCTGAATGACCCGGAAATTCTAGGTCAGGCTGTGCCTGGCTGCGAGGAAATAGAAAAACTTTCCGACACGGAAATGACAGCGACGGTCTCCGCCAAGGTTGGCCCGGTAAAAGCCAAGTTCAAGGGTGCGGTAACCCTGCAGGATATCGATACCCCCAACGGCTATACGCTGGTGGGTGAAGGCAAGGGTGGTGTTGCTGGTTTTGCCAAAGGCTCTGCCAAGGTGGTACTGACTGAAGAAGAGGGCGGCACGCTTCTTAGCTACGAAGTGGATGCCAAGGTCGGTGGTAAGCTGGCGCAGGTTGGCTCGCGCCTGATCGACAGTACAGCCAAGAAGCTGTCTGGTGAATTCTTCGGCACATTCAGCGAAATTGTCGGTAGCCAAGAGGCGCCGTCTGAAGAGCCCGCAGAAGAAGCACCGGTGGAAGATGCAGCTGCTACTGGCACCTCTGCATGGGGTAAGCCGCTGCCATGGATTCTGCTTGGTATTGCAATTGCTGGAATCGCCTATTCACTTTTGGCGTAAAACAGTTAAAACGGAACTAACAAAGCGTTCAAACAGAGGACCTATTGATGACCGTAACGGTGGAAACAACAATCAATGGCCAGCCAGTAACCGGCGAGGTAGACGAGAACACGCTTCTCGTTCAATTCATTCGTGAAAACCAGGAACTGACCGGCACCCATGTCGGTTGTGACACCAGCCAGTGCGGCGCCTGTACGGTTCACCTCGATGGTGTGCCGGTGAAGTCCTGCACCATGTTGGCTGTTCAGGCCAATGGCCATGAAGTCACGACCATTGAAGGTATTGGTGAAGAAGGCAACCTGCACCCCATGCAGGCGGCATTCCAGGAAAACCACGGTCTGCAGTGCGGCTTCTGTACCCCGGGCATGATCATGGCCAGCATTGGCATTGTTGAGCGCAACAAGAGTAATCTGGACGATGAAACCATCCGTCGTGAGCTGGAAGGCAATATCTGCCGCTGCACCGGTTATCACAACATTGTCAAATCCATCGCTGCTGCAGCGCAGGACATGTAGGCCGCAGGCGGAAGGACACAGATCATGTATAAATTCAACTATGTAAAAGCCGACTCTGTTGACGCCGCTGCTGCTGCAGTGAGCGGTTCTGAAGACGGTAAGATCCTCGCTGGCGGTATGACCTTGCTGCCGACCATGAAGCAGCGTCTGGCAGCTCCGTCTGACCTGGTGGACCTGGGTGGCATTGACGCGCTCAAGGGCATCGAGGTTTCTGGTGACAGCGTTACCATCGGCGCCATGACGACGCACGCAACTGTGGCAGCTTCTGCTGATGTTGCAGGCGCTATTCCGGCTCTGACAGAACTGGCTAGTGGTATCGGTGACCCGCAGGTGCGTAACCGCGGCACCATCGGTGGTTCCGTTGCCAATAGTGATCCGTCTGCCGACTACCCGGCAGCCGTCGTTGCATTGGGCGCAACCGTTGTAACGAATAAGCGTGAAATCGCTGGTGATGACTTCTTCCTCGACATCTTTGAGACCGCTTTGGAAGAAGACGAAATCATTACAGCTGTTCGCTTCCCGATCCCGGAAAAGGCCGCCTATATCAAGTTCCCGAACCCGGCCAGCCGCTATGCGGTTGTTGGCGTGTTCGTCTGTACCGGTGGTGGTGATGTCCGCGTTGGTGTAACGGGCGCAGGCCCCTGTGCCTTCCGCGCAACCGGTATCGAAGACGCACTGAAAGCCGACTTCTCAGCGGCTGCTGTTGATGGCGTTACGGTTGATGGGTCTGAATTCAACGAGGACATGCATGCTTCTGCTGAATTCCGCACCAGCCTGGTATCTGTTGGCGCCAAGCGCGCGGTGGCTGCGCTGAGCTAAAAGCTGCAGTCATACATATCGACATCAAAGGGGTACCGCTGGCGCCCCTTTTTTTGTGCGGGGGAGGAAAGACTACCGCCCGGCCAGGCTGTCCGGTGTGTCGAAATCCTGCAGGATCGAGGTCGTTTCCAACGGCACTTCGTGCACCCGGTCGGCATATTCGTGCAGCAGGGCGCGGGCGCCCTTGTCGCCAGTGATGGCGCGCATTTCGTCGAACCAGGCTTCGCCCCACAATATGGGGTTACCCCATTTGCCGCCATGAGTCGGCACGCAAATGCTGCGACCTTCTACCGGGTCGAATTGCGCGGCGATGGCCTGCAGGTCATGAGCGGTTACGAGCGGCATATCGCCCAGGCAAACCAGTACCCCTTCAGTATCGTCTGGCAAGGCGTTTAGGCCTGTCCGCAGGCTGCTGGCCATGCCAGTGGCAAAGTCCGGATTGTGCGTGATCGCTACATCCAACCCGTCGACAGCCTGTGTGACTTCTTCAGCGTCGCGTCCGGTCACCAAAATGACCGGCCCGAGACCAGCACCGCAGATTTGCTCGGCGGTCTTGCGGATCATTGTCGCGCCATCAAAGGACTGCAGCAATTTATTGGCGCCGCCCATGCGGCTCGACTTACCGGCAGCCAGAGTAATGGTGGCCAATTTATGCGGCATGGCGGTATCTCCCTTGCGGCTGTGGCGTCGGGGTTGTGGGCGGGAGCTGATGTCTTTCAACAAGCCGCCAGCCCCCATGCGCATGATGTCTTCAGCCGATAGGTCGATACCTGCTACCAGTCGTTCCAACACCCAGTCGAAACCATTCAGTTTTGGTGACTTGGCGCAGCCGGGCAGACCAATCACAGGAATTTCGCCCACTTTACCCAAGAGCAGCAGATTGCCGGGGTCTACGGGCATGCCAAAGTGGGTGATAGTCCCGCCCGCCTGGGTCAGCCCTGCGGGTACAATATCGCGGCGGTCGGTTGTCGCACTGGCACCTGCGACAAGTACCAGGTCGGCCGAAGGGGTGGCTGCGGCGATCGCACCGGCCAGTGCACCTTCTTCATGGTCGCATTGGGCGTGGCTGGCCAAGCTGCAGCCCAGGCTGGTTAGACGTTGTTCTGTGATGCGTACGAGCTTGTCGGAAACCTTTGCTGGCGTCGTGCCCATTGTCGTTTCGATCAGCGCCACGCGCAGTGGTCTGAACGGGCGCAGCTGCGCAAGGGGAGGGTCTGCCAGCACCGCCAAGGCATCGCGCAGTATGTCTTCCTGAACAGCAAAGGGGATGATTTTGACGGTACCCATCATCTGCCCCTGATGAACCCGACTATAGGCGGGCAGCATGGCCAGCGTGATGGACTCATCGATCAGGTTCAGTCGGTGCAGATTGGTTTCGTCATAGGCGAGCACGCCATCGGCGGTGGCGATGAGATTAGACCGTCCTGTAAAAGCAGTGGTGGTCTCGATATGCGCGCCGTTCAGTTTCTCAGCGAGCGCGTTGGCGGCAGAGTCTTCATCAATATCTCCAGCCTCCAGATGAATGACGGAGACGGCTTTGACGCCTGCCTCCAACATATCCTGGATGTCTTTGGCGTTAACCTGGTGCCCCTTTTTGAAGCGCCGTGTCCCTGCGGTGATGCCATGCGCAAGCAAGGCACCTTCGCTGTCAGCGACGGGTGTTTTCTCAAAGATCATCAGGTGGGCCTAGTCGTCAGCCGGCGGCTGGCGCAGGACCGAGACAATTTCAGCCATGATGGAGATAGCAATTTCGGCCGGTGACTGGGCATTGATATCGAGCCCGACAGGGCCGTGAATGCGGCCAATCAGCTCGTCAGAGAAGCCAGCCTCCTGCAAGCGGGCAACACGCTTGGCCTGTGTCTTTTTGCTACCCAGCGCGCCGATATAGAAACAGTCAGACGGCAGGGCGACATCCAGGGCCGGGTCATCCAGCTTGGGGTCGTGCGTCAGCGTGACGACCGCACTGCGACGGTCCAGATTGAAGGCGCGCATGGCGTCATCCGGCCAGTCGTGATTAAGCGCGACACCGGGGAAACGTTCTTCGCTGGCGAATGCCTGGCGTGGGTCAATAACCGTTACTTCAAACCCGGCCTTCTGCGCGATGGGCACCAGTTCTTGGGCAATATGGACGGCTCCAATAATGGCCAGCCGACGCGGCGTATTATAGACCCGGACAAATTGATCATCGTCCAGCGGTCGGCTGCGGTCATCCCGCATGGCTTTGGCGATATCTGTAGAGACGGTGTCAGCCTCGTGCAGTGTATGCGCCCCGCTTTCCAGGTCGGTTGCCAGGGCAACAGAGCGACCGTCGGCTTCTGCATCCAGTACGGCATTCAGTTCTGCCGGGGCAGGTTCCACAAAGACGTTGATGGTGCCGCCACAGGCAAGGCCGACTTCCCAGGCGTCTTCATTGGAGACGCTGAATTCAAGCCGCCGGATATTGCCGTCATTAATGGCCCCGCGGGCCTCGGCAATCACCGCACCTTCAATACAGCCGCCCGAGACAGAGCCGACAAAATTACCCTGATCGTCGGCAGCCAACTGGCTGCCAACGGGGAAGGGGGCAGACCCCCAGGTGCGTGAGACGGTGGCGAGTGCTACACGACGTCCTTCACCCTGCCACTGACGGACAGTATGAAGGATATCGCTTGCCATAGGGTTCCCCCTATTCGGCAGCCTGACGGCTGCCTTCCTGAATGGCGGACCAGATCTTCAGCGGTGTGGCCGGCATGTCGATGGCGGTAACGCCATAGTCTTTCAACGCATCGATGATGGCGTTGATCAGCGACGGGCAGGCCCCAATAGTACCGGCTTCGCCACAGCCCTTGATGCCGTATGGATTGGTGGTGCACAGCACTTCATTGGTCTGGAAGCTGATCGGCGGCATGTCGTCGGCGCGGGGCATGCCATAGTCCATGAAGGAGCCGGTCAGCAACTGGCCGGTATCTGCATCATAAATGCAATGTTCAGTCAGTGCCTGGCCAATACCCTGCACAACACCCCCGTGAACCTGACCAGCCACCAGCATCGGGTTGATCACCTTGCCGAAATCGTCGACGACGGTATAGGCGGTGATGTCGGTATCGCCGGTATCTGGGTCAATTTCCACTTCGCAAATGTGGCAACCATTCGGGAAGGTAGAGGTTTCGTAAGCATAAGTGGCTTGGGAGTTCAGGCCGTCGACCAACATTTCCTGATAGTCGCCAGGCAGTTCATCAACGCGGCGGGCCTTGGCAGCCACATCCATAATGCCAACCGTGCGGTTGGTGCCACGGGCAGCAAACAGACCATCATTGAAGTCGATTTCGTCCTTGTCGGCGTCGAGCATCAGGGATGCCACGATCTTGCCCTTCTCAACGACAACTTCAGAGGTTTCCTTGAATGCACCAGCGGCCATGTAGAGTGAATGCGACCCACCAGTACCACCGCCGGTGGCCACGCGGTCCGTATCACCCTGAACCAGCTTGATGTTTTCAAACGGTACGCCGAGCTGTTCAGCAACAACCTGGGCCCAGGCTGTTTCATGGCCCTGACCGTTTGACATTGTACCGGTGATGATTTCAACCGTATCGTCTTCCAAGAAGTTGATGACAGCATCTTCTGACGGGCCACCAAGGGTACATTCAATGTAATAGGCCATGCCGATACCGCGCAGCTTGCCATTGGCTTCACTGGCAGCCTTACGGGCTTCAAAACCGGCCCAGTCAGAATTCTTCAGGGCGTCGTCGAGGTTGCGGTTGTAGTCACCGCTGTCGAAGACAAAACCGAACGGATGCTGGTAGGGCATTTCCTCTGCGCCAATGAAGTTATGGCGGCGGAATTCATCCTGGCTCATGCCCAGTTCCATGGCGGCCTGGTTGACAGCGCGCTCGATGATATAGGCAGCCTCAGGGCGGCCAGCACCACGATAGGCATCGACCGGCACCGCATTAGTGAACATGCCAACGCAATGATAGTGGATGGCCGGGATCTTGTAGACACCACCCAGGATGCGACCAGCAGAAACGGACGGTACAAACGGGGCGAACTGGGACAGATAAGCGCCCAGGGCCACATCGTTCTTCACGCGGAAGGCGGTGATGCGGTTGTCAGCATCCAACGCCAGTTCAGCTAGCGTGTTCCAGTCGCGACCGTGGCTGTCAGACTGGAAGCTGTCGGAACGTTCGCCGGTCCATTTGACCGGGCGGCCCAGCTTCTTGGCGGCGTACAGCACCAATACCTGTTCCGGGTAGACAAAGGTCTTCATGCCAAAGCCACCACCCACATCGGCAGTGATAATGCGCAGCTGGTCCGGGGCAATACCCAGGATCATACCGGCGAGAATGTCGCGCATGCCGTTGGCACCCTGTGTGGATGTCCGCAATACATAGCGGCCTTCCTCTTCGCTCCATTCACCCAAGGCAGCGCGTGTTTCCATAGCGTGCGGGACAACGCGATTATGGTGCATATGAACCGAGGTAACATGGGCTGCGGCTTCAAAAGCAGCGTCCACGCCTTCCTTGTCGCCCATATCCCAGTCGAAGCACACATTGTTGGGGGCGGCTTCATGGATCTGCGGGGCGCCATCAGCCTGTGCGGCCTCAATGGTGCCAGCGGCGTCCAGGTCTTCAAAGTCGATGTCGATCAGCTCGGCAGCATCCTTGGCCTGGTTCAGCGTTTCCGCAATGACAAAGGCAATGCCATCGCCAACAAAGCGGGCAACGTCGCTGGTCAGTGCAGGATGCTGCGGCTGCGCAATAGGCGAGCCATCGCGGTTGTTGATGATGCCAGCAGTCACGCAGGGCAGGGGGCCAACGCCATCTGCCGTCAGGTCCGCACCGGTGATGATGCCGATGACGCCGGGCGCTTCAAGGGCGGCGCTGGTGTCGATGGAATTAATGCGCGCATGGCCGAAAGACGAGCGCAGCATATAGCCAATGGCCTGACCGGGCAGGTTTATGTCGTCGGTATATTCCCCGGTGCCGGTAATAAAGCGTACATCTTCAACGCGACGGACCGGCTGGCCAATGCCAAACTTCTGCATATTTGTTCTCCGCAAAATGCTGTGAATCACTCCAGATTTGGCGCACAGTTTGCAACACTTTGCGCATCAATTGCCAGCACTGCTTTCCCTGAAAACTGCGAATTTTTCCCTAAAATTATGGATTCCCGCAGCGTGATCAGTATAACTGGCCACCAACAGAATACCCCCACATCATTCAGCCTGCCCGGCAGGCGGGAAGCGAAGCAGAGTAATGAGTATTTCCAGGACGTTTTTGTCCTTTGGCATCGCCATGGGTGCACTGGTTGCGGCACCTGCAGCACAGGCCGAAGACCGGGTTGAAGACGTTACCGTCACGGCTATTCGCGAAGAAATTCGCCGGTTCGACATGCCCGAAAGCACAGGTGTGTTGGGCGAAGAGATTATTGAGGAATTGCGGCCGACCCACCCGGCAGACATTCTCGAACGGATTGCTGGCGTACATCAGGTCTGGCTGGCCGGTGACCACCATACAACGGTGATCCGCCAGCCGATCAACTTCAACCCGGTTTATCTGTACCTCGAAAACGGTGTGCCGACCCGATCGACCGGTTTCTTTGAAACGAACGCGCTCTACGATGTGAATATTCCGCAGGCCGCACGGGTGGAAGTGACCAAGGGGCCGGGCACGGCGCTATATGGGTCCGATGCCATTGGCGGTGTCATCAATGTCATCACCCGTCTGCCAACAGAGGAAACGACCGGTTCCATCAGCATTGAAGGCAGCAGCCGGGAATATTACCGGGCGCTGGCCTCTGTCAGCGGCACAAGCGGCAAGCACGGCTTCCGCGCTGACATTAACCTGGTGAAGGATGAAGGCTGGCGTGACAATACGGAATCCGACCGCCAATTGGGCACATTCACCTGGACGATTGCGGCCTCAGACCGCGTGAACATCCGAAACGTGTTGTTGCTGGCCAAGGTCGATCAGGAATCATCCGGCTCCAACCTGTCGCGCGATGACTGGCGGAATAATCCCACCATCAACAGAATTCCCATTTCCACCCGCGCGGTGGAATCTGTCCGTTTTCACAGTCTGATCGACATTGAAACAGACAATGGTCTGATTAGTCTGACGCCTTATTTCCGTTACAATCGTGTGGAGCTCATGCCGTTCTTTGCCCTCGGCTTCGACCCCCACCAATATGACGCGCGCGGCCAGTCCATCGGTGTGCTGGCGAAATATCGTCACGATCTTTCTGAGACCCTGCGGGTGATTGTCGGTGTGGATGTTGATTATAGCTGGGGTAGCCGGGTGGATGAACAGATTGACCCTGTGCGTGTCGACGGCTTTTACGAGTCCTTCACGGTCGTGGGCGACGTTTATGACTTCAATGTCGATTTCATCAGCCTGTCGCCCTATGCCCATGTGGAATGGCAGGCGACCGAGCGCCTGCGCCTAACGGCGGGCCTGCGCTTCGACTATGCCAAATATGACTACACCAACAATCTCTCGGTAGTGCTCGACCCGACGGAACGGCACAACCGGCCTGCCGACCAGAGTGTATCCTTCGACCGGGTGACACCAAAAGTTGGTTTCACCTACGACCTCACGGATGATCTGAATGCCTTTGCTTCCTATCGGCAGGGTTTCCGCATTCCGACGGTGGCCCAGCTTTTCCGGCCTGGTCGCAATGCAGAATCAACCGGTCTGGCGCCGGTTAAAGCAGAGTCTTTTGAAGTCGGCTTCCGTGGCAATATTGGCGAACGCATTCGGTTCGAAATTGCAGGCTATCTCCAGACGAATGACGACGACATCCTGGTCTTTACGGACAATGCCAGCGGCGTCCGCCAGATTGAGAATTCCGGCAAGACACGCCACAAGGGGCTGGAAGTCTCTGTTGACATCACCATCACGGATACACTTCTGTTTTCTGCAGCCTATGCCCGCAACGACCACACCTTCCGGGAGTGGATGCCGCGCACAGGCGTGGACCTGTCAGGTAACGTTATCAATCGCTCGCCTAAGGATGTGGCCAATGTCCGCCTGGCCTGGCGGCCAGAGTGGCTGAATGGCGGACGCTTCGAGATTGAGTATCAGCATCTCGGTAGCTACTTCCTCGATGACAACAACACCCGCACCTATGAAGGGCACGACCTTGTGCACCTGCGCGGCAATATCAAAGTCAAGGAAAGCCTCGATCTCTATGCGCGGGTTCACAACCTGTTCAACAGCCGCTACGCGACAAATGGTCGCTTCAACGGTTTCGTGGGCGAAGAGTTAAAGCCCGGCCAGCCGCGGACAGTCTTCCTGGGGGCTGCTGTCAATTTCTAGGCAAAGACACCATGAATGTACGCTGTACATTCATGGTGTAACCGAAAACTTGTCCTAGCCCGCTTCGGCATGATATGAGCATTTATCAGGTTTCGGCATGAGGGCTGAAGCTACACTGATTCGGGGGGATCACCTTGAGCGAACCACAAGACGAGCCTCAAAAGGGCAAGCGTCGCCGCAGTCTTGCGACGCGGCAGGATATTATCGATGCGACCATCGCCTGCTTCATCGACATTGGCTATTTCCGGACGACAACAACTGAAATTGCGCGCAAGGCCGGGGTGACCCGCGGTGCTGTGCAACATTATTTTCCGACTACCGAGCATGTATTGAAGGCATCGGTCGACTATCTGGTCGATGCATGGATTGAAGCATTTTATGATTCCGTTGAAAACTCATCGACAGGCAAGGATTCCATCGACTTCGCGGTTGATAATCTTTGGGCCTTCGTGAATGACCCGCTCTACATTGCGTGGAAAGAACTAGTAGCCGCCGCCCGAACGGATGAAGCCTTGCGGGAGATTATCGAACCGGCGGCCGGTCGGTACGAGCAGGTACGCCGTGACATGGGTAACGAGGCCTATGGAGCGTTCCGCGATGCAGCGCAGGAAAAATTTTCGCTCAACAGGGATGCTTTGCGCTTCCTGCTGGAGGGGATGTCTTCAAGCGTGCTGACCTATGAGAAAGACCAACGGATCGAGGCGCAGCTAAAGCGCGCCAAGCGCATTCTGCATGCTGAATGGGAACAGGAAGCCGCTGACCAGAAAATCCCGGTTACCCACGACTAGGTTGAAATAAGCGGCTTCGCTCTGATTACGCAGCGACCGCCGGTTTGCCGATCCAGGCCTTGGCTTCTTCAAGCGCTGCCCGATAGGGCTTGAGGCACAGATACAGGCACAAGGCCGCCCCGCCATAGGTGAAGATTGCCATAAAGGCCAGCGCGATCCCTTTTACATCCTCGCTGCCAAAGAATATGTCTGACACAATGGCCGGGACCATAGGGGCGAAGGTATAGGCCAGGAAGTTCACCGATATCAGGTAGAAGGCGATGATCTGCCCGCGCAATTCATTGGGGCAGATCGACTGTAGGGTGGTCATGATCAATCCGGAAGGCATGGCCATCAGGAAAGTAGTCGGCACCAGGATAGCGATACCCATATGACCGTCTGGTACAGTCCACAGCAGGAAGCCTAAAGGTATCAAAGCGACCGTTCCCCAGAAGACGAGCTTTACCGGCGCGTCTACGGTACCGCGGCTTAGCCACCAGCCTGCGATCGCGCCTGCAGAAATAGAGCCAATGATGCCCACGCACATGGCGATCAGGCCATAGGGGACGCCGATTTCGGTTCTCGTCCACTGATGTTCGCGAATGTAAAACTCGACAAACCATGTAAACAGGCCCCAGCCCTGGATCGACAGGCCAAGATAGGCCGCAAAGATCAGGAAGAAGAACAGCCAGCGCTTGACAATAAAGTCCCATAGAACGGCGAACGTTGCACCATGAGAATTTTCATCCAGTTTGCCCTTGCGCGGCGGTTCCTTGATCGTCAGCACCAGCAGGCCAATCAATACGCCGGGTATACCCAGTACAATGAAGACCATCTGCCAGGAATAGACCTCGCCAATGATCGGCAGCACGATGTTGGGGACTTGTTCAAGATACTGCACCATGGGTGCACCCACGACATTTGTCAGGCCTTGGCCAACGAAAGGCGCAGCCGCAACAATCGCAATCGCCAAGGGCAGGCGTGACGGGTTGAAATAATCTGCCAGGGTTGAATTGGCAGCCGGGCCGAGGGTGGCTTCGCCCACGCCCACGCCCATGCGCGCGAAAAACAGCGTCCAGAAAGACCCAGCCATGCCGCACAGGAAGGTCATGATGCTCCAGGCAATGACGCCGCCCGCCATCAAATTACGCCGATTATAACGATCGGCGATCCATCCGGCCGGACCTGACAGGATGGTATAGAAAAGGGTAAAGGCAATGCCGGCGATCAGGGCGAATTGAAAATCTGTCAGACCGCCCAGGTCGCGTTTGATCGGCCCGATCATCACATTCAGCGCCAGCCGGTCTACCATCGACAGGGTCGACGCCAGTGTCAGAAGAAAGATAACCCACCAAAGATAAGCGGAACTGCCATAGCCATGTTCGCTATGGCCGCTTTCACTACTCAGATTACTGTTGCCCACCTATTGGTGCCCCTGACTGCTTCCCGTTGACCCGTCGCTGCCATTGGCAGCACGGGCACTATAGGGGGGCTTTGCACGCGCGTATAGACCTAGTGGAAGAAATGCCTAAGATGTCGCCAACCGAAGGAAAGGATATCGCATGGTCAAGGCAGTCATCTGGGATTTTGGGGGCGTGCTCACGACCAGCCCCTTTGAAGCATTTAACCGCTATGAGGAAGAACGCGGCCTGCCCAAGGACCTGATCCGCTCTATCAATGCGACCAATGGCGACACCAATGCCTGGGCGCAGTTTGAAAACAGTACCGTGACGCTGGACGAATTTGATGGCCTGTTCGCAGCAGAAGCGCGCGAGCGCGGCTATGACGTGCCGGGCAAGGACATTATCGCCTTGTTGGCCGGTGATTTGCGCCCGCAGATGGTAGAGGCCCTGCGCCGCATTTCCGAGAGGCTGATCACCGGCTGCATCACCAATAATGTGAAGGCAGGTGAGGGGGCAGGCATGGCTCGGTCTCCGGAAAAAGTGGCCGCGAATGAAGCGATCATGAAGATGTTCCAGGTGGTTATTCAGTCTTCTGTCGTTGGGGTACGCAAACCCAACCCCAAGATTTACGAAATGGCGTGTGAAGCCCTCAACGTAGCGCCGGAAGAGGTGGTCTATCTCGACGACCTTGGCATTAACCTGAAACCCGCGCGGGCCATGGGCATGCAGACCATCAAGGTGATCGATCCCGATGTGGCGTTGGATGAACTTGAAGCCGCCGTAGGCTTTGACCTCCGATAGGCCGGAGGGGAACGGCGATGCATAACCCGCTGAACCCAGATTTCTTCCAGCGCCTGGATGATCAGGCGGATGAGGTCTTCTATCGCCCGCCGCGCCTCGTCAAACACATTGATGAGCCTGCCTGTGCGGCGCTCAGTGACTTCTACAAGGGCATTTTGCCGCAAGGCGGCAAGGTGCTGGATTTGATGTCGAGCTGGGTGTCGCACCTGCCGGAAGACCAGCAGTACGACCAAGTCGTTATCCATGGTATGAATGCCACCGAACTGGCGGCGAATGAGCAGGCGACCTCGGCCCTTGTGTTTAATCTGAACAGCCAGCCATCGTTACCTTTTGCCGACGGCGTATTTGATGGCTGCGTGATTGCCTTTTCCATTCAATACCTTACGCAGCCAAAGGAAGTCTTGGCGGAGATTGGCCGTGTTCTAAAACCCGGCGCACCCCTGGTGATTGCCTATTCCAACCGCATGTTCCCGACCAAGGCAGTGGCGATCTGGCGGTCGGTGGGTGATGAACAGCGCGCCCAGTTGATCAATTGGTATTTTGAAGAAGCTGGGCTCTTTGCCGAGCGCTCTTTCCATAATATCTCCCCCAATCCCGGGCAGAGCGACCCATTATACGTGGTCATGGGCAGACGGCTGGAAGGCGACGCGTAATTCCCTTCTGGATAACCTTCATGCGTGATGGTAAAAGTCGGGCAAAACACGCATCTGCAAGGATAGACCCATGAACGAAATGCCAAAGTTCAAGTTCACCCCCGCTGACAAAGCGCCGGACCCAGACTTGGGGACGGATCGTATTCCTGTTGATCGCTATGTCGACCCGGCTTTCATGGAGCTGGAAGACAAGAAGATCTGGTCCAAGACGTGGCTGCTGGTGGGTGCTGTCTGTGACGTGGCAGAACCCGGTGACTACTTTGTTTTCGAGAACCTGCGCGAATCCATTCTGGTGACCCGTGCCGATGATGGCGAAATCCGTGCTTTCTATAATGTTTGCCAGCATCGCGGCAACCAGCTGAAGCCGGAAGGCTGCGGCGCGACAGACAGCTTGGTCTGCGCCTTCCACCGCTGGGAATGGAACATGGATGGCACCGTCAAAAATATCCCCGAAGCGCATGACTTCCCGCAAGGCACACCACATGACGAATTGGCCTTGCCGCAGCTACGCTGTGATACCTGGGGTGGGTTTGTCTGGGTATCTATGGACCCCGAAATTGAACCGTTGATCGACTATCTCGGCGTTGTGGCCGAGCACCTGGCACCTTACGAGTTCGACGACATGCTGCTGGTGTCTGACGAAACGGTGGAGTGGGATTGCAACTGGAAAACCTCGGTCGATATCTTCTCCGAGACCTATCACGTCCGCGGTGTGCACCCGGAATCAGAATATATTGCCGATGATGTGAACGTGCAGATGGACCTCTATGGTCGCCATAGCCGCTTCATCTCACCGATGTATATCCCCAGCCCACGCCATATTGGCGACGACAAGGCCATAAACGACATCATGGCGGATTACCTGAAGTCGGAAGGCTTCCCGGTTGACAGCTATACCGGTGATGTCACCACGCTGCGTGATGCTGTGGCAGCCCATAAGCGGGCCATGACAGCAGAAAATGGGCTGGATTTCTCGAATCTCACGGATGACCAGCTGACGGCTGATTATCACTACAATGTATTCCCGAACATCACCTTCAACCTGTTCGGTGAGCAGATGTGGGTGTTCCGCCACCGCCCGCACCCGACCGATGTGAATAAGATGTATTTTGATCGAATGATCTTTAACCGCGTCCCCAAGGGCGAGGTAAAGGTAGGTGCCAACGCCGGTGCAGTTGACCTGTTTGTGGAACTGGGCGATGGCGTGGTTGAAGGCCGCCCGGAACGCAAATTCTATAAATATGGCGAGCAGTCTTCCGGCCTGTTGCTGGACCAGGATGCGTCCTGCCTTGCGACCACCCAGAAGGGCCTGCACTCCCGTGGCATGAAGGGCTATTGGCTGTCTTTCCACGAACGGCGTATTCGCAACTTCCACCATTGGTGGGAAAAATACATGGATGCCTGACAGGCGCCTGTGATTCAAATTGCCAAATCCGGCAGTTTGTCCTAAACCACGCCTCGGCCCCATATCAGGGCCGGGGCATTGCTTTTTGAGCTAAGACAGGGCGAGACAGTGACGCATTTCTTCGAAGAAGAAACACGGGTAACACGGGTAGATGAAGGCCGGTTTGAGGCCCAGTTCCATGACCGTTGGGGTATTGCTGGTGGCACGCCTAATGGCGGTTATCTGATGTCTATTGCTGCCCGCGCCCTGCAGGAAACGCTGGACCATCCGCACCCGCTGACCATCACCGGCCACTATTTCAAGCGTTCAGAAGCGGGCCCCGTCACGGTTGAGACGGAAAAGCTGGGCCGCAGCTTTACGACATCGACTGGTTTTGTACGTCTGATCCAGGACGGCGTGCAACGCACGCATTTCACCGCGACCTATACGGACTTTGACCACGCCGCCGGGCAAACCGTTGTGCACGCAACACCGCCTGAATTGCCGGACCCCGACGATTGCGTGCCGCACCCGTTCCGCGATGGTTTGGCGCCGACCTTCCAGCGCGATATTGATATGCGCTTCCACCCGGACAATATGGGCTGGGCCGAGCGCACGCCCCACGGCGTGGGCGAAATGGCGGGTTATATCCGTTTTAGTGACGGGCAGGACCCGGACCTGTTTTCCACGTTGCTGTTTGCCGATGCGGTACCGCCTGCCGTGTTCAATGTGGTGGGTGCTGCTGGCTGGGTGCCGACCATCGAGCTGACAACCCATCTGCGCAACCGCCCGCGTCCTGGCTGGCTGCGTTTTCGCTTTACCACACGGATGCTGACCCGTGGCTTCTTTGAAGAAGATGGCGAGATCTGGGATTCAGAGAACCGCCTGATTGCCGACTCGCGCCAAATCCAGAAGCTGATGGTCCCCC
>JAURPT010000003.1 GCA_030836535.1 Alphaproteobacteria bacterium | reverse complement strand
TGTCTGGGAAGAACAGGAGGATATAGTGGATCAGGCTATCGACAATACTGAAGAATTTTGCTGTGGCACAGGCAAGCTACAGGGTAAGGCCCTGCAGCGCGTGGGCCAGATGAAAGACATCATTGCCGCAGGTGGTGATGGTGCGCAGGAAATCCGCCGTCTGCCGGATGATTGCGTCAGCGCACTCATCGATGAAGGCTTTTTCCGTTTCACCCTACCACGTGAGCTGGGCGGGGAAGACGCAACGACGATCGAGACAATTGAAGTGCTGGAGGCGCTTTCAGCTATCGATGCGTCGGTGGGCTGGAATGTGATGCTGGGTTCTGAAATCAATGCCATGGCAGCCGGTGGCATGCACAAGGCACTGGCGAAAGAGATTTATCTCGGCAACCCGCGCGTTGTAATGTGCGGCGGCGGTGGCCCGGGTTCGGTGCCTGCCCGTGCGGAAAAGCAATCTGATGGCAGCTTTAAGGTCTGGGGTGAATCCACCTTCATTTCTGGCTGTTACAGTTCGGAATGGTGCTTCATGCCGGCCCCGGAAGTGGAACCCGGCCAGGACGTGACCCAGGCAGACCCGACCACAACGCGTATGCGCTTCATGCATCGGTCGCAATGGGAAATTCTGGATACGTGGGATGTTGCCGGTCTTCGTGGGTCTGGTTCCAACACCGTCAAGGCAGATGGCGCCATTGTCCGGCCGGAACATGCCGACGTGGACCTCGTGTCGTTCCCGGCACATTACGACAACCCGGTGTTCCGCATTCCAACACCGTTACGCCTTTCCTATAACAAGGTAGCAATTGCGCTGGGCGTTGCCCGTGGTGCGTTGGATGCCTTTGTTGATCTGGCACATAACAAGGTGCCGATGCTTTCACCGTCCAAATTGATGGACCGCCCCATTGCGCAAATCCGTATTGCAGAAGGCGAGGGCAAGTATCGCGCTGCCCGGGCCTATGTGATGGAAGCCATGGCCGAGGTTGAAGACGAACTGAATGCGGGTGCAGAAGCACCGGGTGCCCTGACGACGCAGAATGCCCGCCTGGCCTGCACCTATGCGGCCAATGCCTGTATGGAAGTAGTCGATAGCATTCATAATGCGGCCGGTACCAGCGCGTCCTATATGGCGAACCCGCTGGAGCGCAAATTGCGTGACGCTCATGGTTGTGCGACCCATCGCTGGGTAGCCCACCCATTGTTCCAGGATTTGGGGTCGATCATTTTGGGTAATGAGCCAACCGAAGAATTCGCCGGTACGGGTGGCCCGGGTCTTGGCGCCAAGCGTCTGTAAGTAAAGGCCGAATTGAACAAGTAAAGTGGCGGTTGCCTACCCGGTAGCCGCCATTTTTTATTCGGTGACGGACCAGTTTACGCTGTCGCCAGCACGAATGGGGGTCAGCACGCTGTCGCCCAGCGGCAGCTGCGCGGGGACTGCCCAACTTCGCTGCTGTAGAGTGATCGTATCGGTGTTTCGCGGCAGGCCATAGAAATCCGGCCCGAACTGTGAGGCAAAGCCTCCCAACAGGTCGAGCTTGCCTTCCTGCTCGAACACTTCGGCATACGGCTCCAGCGCAGCGTGGGCTGTGTAAGCCCCTGCGCAACCACAAGAATTTTCTTTTGTATGGGTAGCATGAGGGGCAGAATCCGTGCCGAGGAAGAATTTCGGGTTCCCCGATGTGGCAGCCTTTATCAATGCTTCCTGGTGCCGACGGCGCTTCAGGATCGGCAGGCAGTAATAGTGCGGGCGAATGCCTCCAACCAGCATTTCGTTGCGGTTATAGAGCAGGTGGTGGGCTGTAATGGTCGCTGCCACCTTGACGCTGGCGCCTTCCACAAAATGAACCGCATCTTCAGTGGTGATATGTTCCAGTACCACCCGCAGGTTGGGAAAACGTTGCGTGATTGGTGCCAGGTGCCGCTCAATAAAGACGTGTTCCCGGTCGAAGATATCAATCTCTACATCGGTGACCTCACCATGGATCAGTAGCGGCAGGTCAACTTCTTCCATGACTTCAAGGATTGGATACAGGCTACCCAGATCGGCAACGCCGGCGTCTGAATTGGTGGTTGCCCCTGCCGGGTATAGCTTAACCGCATGGACAAAGTCGCTCGCAGCCGCCTTGCGGATTTCTTCTCCGCTTGTTTGGTCTGTGAGATACAGCACCATGAGCGGCTCGAAGGTGCGAGGCAGGCCGTCCATGGCTGCTAGAATACGGCCCCGATAGCCTGCCGCCTCGGCTACCGTTGTGACGGGCGGTGTCAGGTTCGGCATCACAATGACCCGGCCAAAATAGCGGGCCATATCGGCACAGGTATGCGTCAGCGCATCACCGTCGCGCAGGTGAACATGCCAGTCATCCGGGCGGATTAGGGTCAGGTCGGTCAAGTGGTCCCTCTAAGGCTTTACAGGCGGTCAGCAATCTTCTGCGTTTCTTCCCACAATTTGATGCCGAGGTCTACGTCTTGTGCGTCCTCGGATGGCGTCGCCAAATTACTGTCTCTGAAATAGGCACCATTGTGATTGGCCGCATCAGGATGCACCGCGGCATAAGTCTGGGTGGCTGCCCCTTGGCCTACATTTTTGCAGAACAGTTTGAAGATGGTGTTGGCCGCATTGGCGGCACCTGGGGCCATTCGCCGGGCAATGTCGGTAGGGATAGCGCCAGGATGCAGCGAGCACGCCATTTTACCGGTGCCTTCGAAACGACGCGCCAGTTCCTTGGCAAACAGCACATTGGCCAGCTTGGAATGGCCATAGGCTTTGTTGGCGTTGTAGCCGGCCTCGCCTGACAGATCGTCAAAATTGATCCCGCCTTCGTAAGACTGTGCATGGATCATACTGGCGACCACCACTACGCGGCCTGTGTCTGACAGGCTGTCTAGCAAGCCTGTGGCGAGCATGAAGTGGCCTACATGGTTGGTGAAAAATGTCGCCTCGATACCATTTTGCTGGTCCAGCTCTGGCGTGCTGGCAATGCCGGCATTGCACAGGATTACGTCAAATTTGACGTCCTGCGCTTTCAGTGTGGCCACCGCTGCACGGATAGAGGCTGGGTCTGATAGCTCGCAGGCAACGGGGGTTGCCCCATTGCCGATGGTTTCGCAGGCAGCGCTGGCTTTTTCCATGGTGCGGCACAAGGCAAAGATATGCGCCCCCTTGCTGGCCATCTGGCTGGCACTTTCCAACCCGAGGCCTGCATTGGCGCCGGTAACGATGATGTTCTTGCCGGACAGGTCCAGGTCTGCAACCACGTCTGCTGAGGTGGAGGCATAGCCAAACCCGCTCTTGCCACGTTTTCCCTTAATCAGCGTGAAGACACTCATGCGCTTGCTCCTCCCAATGCGTTTACAATTTCTTCTGATACCTGCCAAAGCCGGGCGCCCATTTCGTCATTTTGGCCATGGGCGCTTTTGGCTTTGACGTTGCAGTCGGCAAAATAGGCACCATTGTGCTGGATAACGTCAGGACTGGTGGTCACATAAACCTGGGTCGAGGCGCCTTGTTCGACATTCTTCATACCGATCCACCCCACGAGCGGGAACAGGATATTTGATGGCCCGTCCATATGGCGGCCCAGATTGGTGTTGATGCCCCCCGGGTGAACGGAAAAAGCCGACCGGCCTGTTCCTTCAAACCGTTTGGCCAGCTCGTTGGCAAACAGCACATTGGCGAGTTTGGATTGGCCATAGGCCCGGAAGCCGGAATAGCCACCATCGCCGGTGAGGTTGTCGAACTGAATGCCCTCTTTGTAAGGCATGGTATGGGCGGCGCTGGACAGCATCACTACCCGGCCATCGGAAGCCAGGCAATCCAGCAGGTCGGTTACCAAAATAAAGTGCCCAATATGATTGGTGAAGAATTGTAATTCGTAGCCGTTGCTCTGGTTCAACTCTGGCAGGGCCATAATGCCTGCATTGCAAAGCAATACATCAATGGTCTGGCCACTGGCCTTGATGGTGTCGACGGCTGCGCGGACCGATGCCGGGTCGGATAGCTCACAGGCTACCGCTGTGGTTGGTCCTGAAAGCCTAGCGCAGCCTTCTTCCGCTTTTTTCTGGGTGCGGGCGAGGCCAATAATGTGCGCCCCGCGCTGAGACAATACCCGGCCACTTTCCTGCCCAAGGCCGGAATTGATTCCCGTAATCAGGATTGTCTGACCCGACAGGTCCAAACCTTCGGTTACTTCTTCTGCTGTTGAGGCAAAACCGAAGCCGGAGGCGCCTCTTTTTCCTTTGATCAGTGCTAATAGCGACATCACCCAACTCCCCAATGTGTCGACATCTTGTGACAAAAGCCTAATCTGTCTGAAGCGGGTCGCAAAGAACTTACTCAAGCGAAAGATCGGGGGGAATTATGGGAAAACTGGATAATCGCGTTGCCATCGTTACAGGGGCTGCCAGTGGTATGGGTGAAGCGATCGCCCGGCTGTTTGCCGCTGAAGGTGCCAAGGTGCTGGCTGTGGGGCGGTCAACGAACAAGATTCATGATGTGCTGGGGGGCGTGTCCAATATCGAGACAATGGCCCGTTCTGTGGGAGAAGAAGGGGCCGCGCAGGCGATCATCGAACAGGCTGCGACGTCATTTGAGGGGCTGGATGTTCTGGTGAACAATGCCGGTGCCGGTGGGGCCGGGCCGACAGAACACATCACAGATGAAGACTGGCGGGCTAACTTTGACCTCAATATCGACGCCATGTTCCGCTTGTGCCGGGAGGCGATCCCGCATCTGCGCAACAGTGCTGCAGGGCGGATCATCAATATCGGGTCTGCCATGAGCATGATGGGCGGGCCCGGTATGGGGGCCTATGCGGCCTCAAAACATGCTGTCGTGGGATTAAGCCGTACGCTGGCGTGCGAGTTGGGTGCAGACGGCATTACGGTGAACACGCTGATCCCCGGGGCTATCCATACCCAGATGACGCAGGGTATTTTCGACAATGACCAGGATATGGTTGACCATTGGGCTCAAAAAGCGCCGCTCGGCCGGTGGGGAACGCCAGATGATATCGCACCACCGGCATTATTCCTGGCGTCTGACGATGCGGGTTTTATTACTGGTACGAACCTGGTGGTCGATGGCGGTGCTGCTGTCTCACCATAGCCTTGCTTGTTTGTCGGCTTTCAAGGCCCAATATATAGGCCTAGTAGAGACCTTTAGGTCCCGCTAAACCACCGAGGAGAACCCTGATGGACCCCATTCAATATATCGCCCTGTCTATGGGGGCTGCCTGGGCCAGTGGCGTGAATTTATACGCCACGGTGGCCATGCTGGGCTGGATGGGGGCGACCGGCAATATCGAGCTACCACCAGAATTGGAGCTGGTAGAGAACCCGTTGGTTATCTTTGTGGCTTCTGCCATGTATGTGGTTGAATTCATTGCCGATAAAGTCCCCGGGGTAGACAGCACCTGGGACACGATCCATACCTTTATTCGCATTCCCGCTGGCGCGGCCCTGGCTGCCGGTGCGGTCGGCGATGTGAATGAGGCTGTTCAATTTGCGGCCATGTTGGCAGGTGGTGGCATGGCGGCCACAACCCATGCAACGAAGGCCGGCACCCGGCTGATGATCAATACATCGCCAGAGCCTTTCACCAATTGGGGCGCATCGATAGCGGAAGATGTTGCGGCCATCACCCTGTTGTGGACGGCGCTCAATCATCCTTGGATTGCTGTGGGTGTCCTCGTCGTCTTTATTCTGCTGATGATCTGGCTGCTGCCCAAGCTGTGGCGGTTGATCAAGGCGCTGTTCGCCCGCATCGGCCGGCTTTTCTCCGGCAAACCGGCACCAGAGGCTGCAGGTGCAGCCACAGATGCCACTTATTCAGAGGATGTGTCGGACAGCTTGCAGATCAACAAGCCAGACTAAGTTAGAAGCTGAAGGGCCTAGGGCAGGGCAGCGCGCAGCCGGTCCCCGCTGGGGGCATTCACCCGACCGCGAAGAATGATATCTGTTGGCGTCGGTTTGCCGCCATAATAGGCGCGGTTGTATTTCTTCCGGGTTGAGATGGCAGAGCCTTCGAGGCTCATGCCAGCAAACAGGCCGGAATCTGTTTCGGCATAATAGTAAATATCTTGCCGGGCCACATTGGTGGAAAACTCTCCATCGGCCCCTTCGTTGATCAGGACAATTGACGCATCAGCACCCAGCTTGGTCTTGCCTTCGAGCATGGAGATGAGGGCTGAGTCATTCATGATGATGAGAATGATGCGGGTGTTCTGGTACCCTGCTTGAAGACCAAAGCTGACAGAACGCATGGTATAGAAAGCCGGCGGGCTCCAACGGCCATCAGCACTGCGGCCATAGAGTACCCCTTTGCCACCTTCGCCACCAATGATCAGACCGCCTTTACCTACGCTGGGGAAGATCATCACGCCCCTTGCTTCCTTCAACAGGGTCTTGATGGATTTGGCGCTCATGCCGTCTGTGAGGTCACGATAGGCGTGGTAGGAATTGTCCAATAATTTTTCAACGTCGCGGCTATCTGCAGCGTGGGTATCATTTGAGCTGCCTAAAATCAGGCACAGGCCCAATGTCATGGGCGAAAACAGGCGTGTGGCAATGGAAAAGGTCATTTTTGTCTCCAGGCGACGCTTCAGCGTCAGTTTCAATTCTCAATCTAACAGTTAATGTGGGTGCTCGCACCACGATAGCCAAAAAACCTGTTCCCTTGGGTGTACACCCAGCTACTTTGCCCAATTCGGATGCGCATAGTGGTTCACGCGGCTTTCCTGTCCCAGAATACCGGCTTCCCATAATTGCAGCATCACCGCACCCGTTGGGGCGTGAATGCGTGTAGAGCCCCAGTTAAGACGAAGCAGCGGCGCATGCCCCTCCTCCTGATCGATTAATTGAATGGCATTTTCATCTCTGAAGAACGAAACCGGCCAGTAATGTACGGAGGCCACTTCGTCTGGGTTTGGTGCCAGTTCTGAGAGGTCATCAAGCCAGAACACGAAAGGCTGCATAATAAAGTTGGACTTGGTGGCCAGGTCGTCCAACTGACCCAGAAATTGTTCACTTCCCAGCTTCAGGCCGACTTCTTCCTCTGTCTCGCGAATGGCCGCTTCATAGGCTGTCTCACCATCGTCGACCCGGCCGCCGGGCAGGGCCCACTGCCCTGCATGTTTGTTCAGTTTCGATGTACGCCGCGTCAGCAGCATGCTTGCGTCACCATCTTTTTTCTCTGGTGGCGTAATAATCAAAGCGACCGCCGCTTGGCGATATTTTTCGCCGGACAGAATATAGCGTTTGAATTCGGCCAAATTTGCCGAGATGCGGTCCCGTAGATCGGGTGTGAATGTAAAAGTCATACTTGCTTGAAACGCTGTGAATTGGAAAAGTTAGTTGGAAATCGAATGTTACAATTTGCCGATTGTCAACATTGTTTCGAAAATAATTGTTTAATACCTTTTTTTAGCATTCCTCGAGCAATGTTGCTCGAAAATTAAGGGAGGGAATGGATGACACAATGGGCTGCGGGGTTGTTTTTCCTCGTATCGATCGCGGCAGTATACCCGATCGTCGCGGCGAATACTGAAAACGAGGCAGAGTCTCTCAAAAGAATTGCACCTTTTCAGGGCATAGTGGGCGTGATGGGCCTTGTATGGGGTCTGCTCGCTTTAGGGGCGCTGGATGGACTGACGAGCATAGGCACAGTCATCGTGTGTGTTGAGGTCGTGATGGGCGCTCTGATGGGCTATGTCTGGATTTCAGAGACTTTCCTGGAGAAGGGTGTGACTGAGATACGGGCCAAAACTGAAGTGGTGTTGATCCCGCTGGGCGTTTTGGGTGTAGCCCTGACGTCCCTGTGGATTGCGGTAATCGGTATCGCTTAACATAATTGCAGATGTCGACGACGAGGCGGGCCCGGTGGGTCCGCCTCTTTCTTTTTGGGGTTTCCCAAGTCGTTTGCAGCGCCGCCCAGAAGCGTTGGACCAGGCGGCGATGTCCCTCCGGGGGATTACCGCTGCGCAGCACTGCGGGCTGCTCGCGTTGCCTTCGCTCCGCTGCGGCCCGATAGCTCTAATCGTGATCAGAAGTAACACCTATAAACAGGACCATTAGGTCCTGTTTATAGGTGGTGACCCCGGCAGGATTCGAACCTGCGGCCTACAGATTAGGAATAAAAGTATCCGTCGCTCGTTAATCTTATAAGTAACTGAATAGAAAGATAAAAAATAATAACGGTTACTAACTTTAACGGGAAAAAGTATTTACTTATTGTTTACTTTTTAGTAGTGTTAATGATGTCGGCTGGTGGCGAAAAATCTCGAAGGGTTGCGATTTATTCTCGCGTTTCCACTCTCGATCAATCTAGCGAAAACCAGACATCTTTTCTTACCGAGATAGTGGCTAGAAATGGTGGGAGACTCGTTGGCTTATATGTCGACGAAGGTGTTTCTGGTTCCAAGGGGCGAGATAAACGCCCAGAGTTTGATCGCCTTTGCAAAGACATGGTTCCTCGTAAGTTTGATCTTGTGATGGTGTGGGATGTTTCTCGTTTGGGGCGTTCTC
>JAURPT010000062.1 GCA_030836535.1 Alphaproteobacteria bacterium | reverse complement strand
GCAGATGATGGTGAACGTATCATTTTGCAGGATTTCGCCAACGATCCCACCTATGCCGAAGTGCACGACTTCATTGGGTCGTTGAATGATGAAGAATCTGCCGAACTTGTCGCTCTGATGTGGGTCGGCCGAGGCACCTATAGCAAGGAAGAGTGGGAAGAGGCGGTAGAGACGGCCCGGATTGAAGCAACGAATCCAACGCCGGATTATTTGCTCGGCACCCCCTTGTTGGGCGATTTTCTCGAAGACGGCTTGTCTGAACTCGGGCTCAGTATCGATGAAGATGCTTTAAGCCACCTTTAACCCACTGAAATCATATCTGAATAACACCTCAGAAAGAAAAATTCGCGCACGCGTTTTTCTTGTTGCGATTAATTATCAATACCGGTACATACGATTGCAGTTAATAATTATTCGCAACACAATCAAAGCAACAACAAGAAATGACCGGTAAAATATCATGTGCTCGAAACGTGTCTTGGCCCTCGTAGGTTTCCTTTCTGTAGCGTCTACCACTAGTCCCTCCATCGCCGCTGATTCTGATGCTGATTCAGATCGCCAAAGTGATCCCTCAGTTGTCATCGCAGAGCGTGTTTACGTTGTCGGAACGCGTGAAAAGAAAGAGCGTATTCCGGGGTCAGCAAGCTTGATTGAACCCCAGCAGCTTGAGGAGCTCAAATATACAGATATTCACCGGATGCTTCGATTGGTGCCAGGCGTAAACATCCAGGAAGAAGACGGCTATGGCCTGCGTCCCAATATCGGGCTTCGTGGCTCAGGTTCGGAACGTTCTTCGCGCATTACACTGATGGAAGACGGCGTGCTGATTGCGCCGGCACCTTATGCAGCGCCATCGGCCTACTACTTTCCAACAGCGGGCCGTATGAGTGCGATTGAAGTTCGCAAAGGGTCTGCTGCAGTAAAATTCGGCCCGCGCACTGTAGGTGGGGCGCTTAACCTGGTCAGCACGCCTATCCCAGAAGAAACCGGTGGCAAGGGTGATTTCCGGCTCGGGAGCGACGACTTCTACGTGGTGCATGTCAACGGCGCTTATGTTGGCGAAAAAGTAGCTGCTTTCGTTGAAACCTATCAATCAGGCAGCGATGGCTTCAAGAAGCTGGACGGTGGCGGTGATACGGGGTTCTCAATTCAGGACTATGTCGTGAAGTTGCGATACAGCAACGACAAGTCAGCCGATGTGCCGCAGTCGTTTGAATTGAAACTGGGATATACAGAGAATAATTCCAACGAGACCTATCTGGGGCTGACGGATGCAGATTTTGCCGCAACGCCCTACCGGCGGTATGCCGCGTCGCAGAATGACCGGATGGAAACCGAACATAAGCAAATTCAGCTGACGCACTATATTGAACCGGCCGACAATATCGACATCACGACGATCGGTTACTTCAACAAATTTGCCCGGGACTGGTTCAAGCTCGATGACCTGGACTTTGGTGAGGGCCGTTTCCGTCCATCTTCCGTATTTGGTGACCCTGACGCTTATGGCGATGTTCTCGCCGTTCTTCGTGGTGAGGCAGACAGTATCGACGACGCATTACAGCTTCGGCATAACAATCGCTCCTATGAGAGCTGGGGCATCCAGACTGTAATGGGCATCGGCTTCAATACCGGTAGCGCGCGGCATGACCTGGAAATCGGGTTGCGGTGGCATGAAGATCACGAAGATCGTCTGCAAAACCGAGAGAAATTCCGTATGGAAAGCGGGCAGATGATCCTGACCAGTGTTGATGCTACAGGGACTCAGGGCAATCGTATAGGGTCTGCCGAGGCATTCGCCGCTTTTGTGCAGGATGAAATTGTCACGGGGCGCTGGACAATTATGCCGGGCCTTCGGTTTGAAAAGATCAAGACACAGCGTCTGGATTTTGCATCCAACGACCCGGACCGGTCTGCAGGCCCGACGGGCATGCGCCAGAACAATGTAGACGCGGTCATTCCCGGTATCGGTGCGACCTTCCAGGCGACAGATGAACTAACCATTCTGGCTGGTGTGCATCGCGGTTTTGCACCTCCGGGCACAAGTTCCCGTGATGGTCAGGCGAGTGTTGAAAAGAGCTGGAGCTACGAATTTGGCCTACGTTACCGCCGCGACATGCTCTATTTGGAAGTTATCGGCTTCTTCAATGATTACGGCAATATTCTGGGCAACTGCACGAATGCCAGCGGCTGCACAGGTGACATTGGCGACACGTATAATGGTGGTGAAGCCGAGGTTAAAGGCCTTGAAGCGGTGATGACCTATGACATCGTTCTTGCCAATGGCATGACCATGCCTTTCGCCATCAACTACACCTATACAGATACAAAGTTTAACAACAGCTTCGAAGATGGCTTCTGGGGTGACGTACTGGCCGGTGACGAAATGCCGTACATTCCCGAGCATCAGTTGCATGTATCCCTGGGTGTTGAAGCCGCGAAGTGGGGTGCCACCTTGGGCATGACATATGTTGGCACCATCCGGACGGAAGCTGGGCAGGGGCCCGCTCCGGTTATGGAGCGGGTTGACGATCATATTGTCTTTGATTTGTCCGCTTACTATCAGCTGAACGAAACAATTCGCATCTTTGCTACTGCCGATAATCTGTTTGACAAGAAGTATGCCGTGGCCCGTCGTCCATACGGCTTGCGCCCCGGCAAACCATTCAGCGTCGTCGGCGGGTTCTCGCTAGGATTTTAGCTGCTCGCTTGACGAAATACCCCCCGGTCGTAGACTGGTATTGTCGATGGACATGCCAATAGCCGGGGGGACCTAATGGCAGAACAGACATCCGGGGCTCAAAAGCTCCTTCAGACTGCTGTGGATGCTGGTATCGAGTTGGTGCTGGCGAACCCAGGTACAACTGAAATGCCGATGGTGGCCGCGTTGGACCAGGTATCTGGCCTGCGTTCTGTTTTGTGCCTGCATGAGAATGTTGCGACGGGTGCTGCTGATGGCTATGCCCGGATGGCTGGCAAGGCGGCCATGACTATATTGCACCTTGGGCCCGGGTTCTCTAACGGATTGTCCAATCTGCATAATGCGCGCCGCGCCGGTACGCCTGTGATCAATGTCATCGGTGACCACGCGACCTGGCATTGGGCTGCCGACCCGCCCCTGCACGCGCCCATCGAACAATTGGCCGATACGGTCAGCGGGCTGGTCCGTCAGAATCTTTCAGCAGACATGTTGTCGGCCGATATGGCTGATGTGATTTACGCAGCACATAGCGAAGGCGGGCAGGTGGCAACACTCATCGCACCGCACGATGCGCAGACTGAAGTCTCGCCGACAGATATTGCAGCGGTGAAAGCGTGGTCGCCAAACTCCTTTGGTCCATCAGCTGTGGAGGGCGTGGTATCCCGCCTGAAGGCCGGAAAAAGCGCGCTCTTTCTTGGTGGGGATGCGCTACTGGCAGATAACCTGAAACTGGCCGGGCGCGTTGCACAGGCCACAGGTGCTTTGCTGCTGTGCGATTCTTTTTTTGCGCGGCATGACCGGGGCTCTGGTCTGCCGAAGACAACCAAAATTCCCTATTTTCCAGAGCAGGCGCAGGCTCTTCTGGCTGATATCGATGCGATGGTACTGATCGGCACAAAACCACCTGTCGCCTTTTTTGGGTATCCAGATGGCCCAAGTGTTTTGTCTTCCGATGAACAAGTCGTCGATTGCGTTGGACGTGATGGCGATATCACAGGGGCCTTGCAGGCCTTGTGTGAAGCAGTGGATGCACCGGCTTACGAGGTGCCCCAATCGGCAGCATTACCCGACATGCCTGCCGGTTCGCTAGATGCTGAGGCCGTTGCGAAGATTATTGCGCGTCTTCAGCCTGACAATTGCATCATGATGGATGAGGCTATCACCGGCAGTGCCTTCTATCATGAAGCGAGCCAGGGCTCTGGGCCCTTCACCCACCTGCAGCTAACGGGAGGGGCCATTGGTATGGGCCCGGGTGCAGCGACAGGTGCGGCACTGGCTTGCCCGGACAGGCAGGTTATTAACCTGCAGGCCGACGGTAGTGGGGCCTATTCCGTTCAGGCGCTGTGGACGCAGGCACGGGAAAATTTGGATGTCATTACGGTCATCCTTTCCAACCAGAGCTATGCCATTCTAGATATCGAAATGGCTCGTGCCGGTTTGAATGAACCGGGCCCGGCTGCACAAGCCATGTCGCGATTGCAGGACCCGGCTATCGACTGGGCAAGTATTACTCGCGGTTTCGGGGTGCAGGCGTGTACGGTCTCGACCGCAGAGGCCTTTGCGGAGGCGTTTGAAGAAGCGCTTGCAGGGCAGGGGCCGCGTCTTATAGAAGCTCAACTGACATAGCGAATATTTTGATCAGGGGAAGCAAAGATGAAAGCAGTCGTCTGCACCGAATATGGCGGGCCAGAGAAACTGGAAGTTTTGGATTGGCCAGCGCCAGAAGTGGGGCCAGGCCAGGTACGCATTGACCTTGTGGCTCGCGGTGTGGCCTTCCCGGATACGCTGACCATTCAAGGTAAATATCAGACACAGCCAGACGTGCCCTTCATTCCGGGTGGCGAAGTCGCGGGCATCATCAGCGAAGTGGCCGATGACGTCACAGATGTGGCGGTGGGTGATGCGGTGCTGGCCGGGATTGGTCATGGCGGCTGGACCGAACAGGCGGTGACAGATGCCGCACGGTGCGTTCCCATCCCCGACGGGATGGACATTGCCGATGCAGCCGGGTTCCTGATGAACCATGGCACGACCTATTACGCCTTGAAATATCGCGCCAACTTGCAGCCGGGTGAAACCCTACTGGTAACTGGGGCCGCTGGTGGTGTTGGTTTAGCTGCCGTGCAGCTGGGCAAGGTCATGGGCGCGCGGGTGATTGCGGCCGCCAGTACCGAAGAAAAATTGGCCCTGTGTAAAGACCAGGGCGCAGATGAAGTCGTGAATTATGGTGACGGCGAGCTGAAAGAAAAAGTAAAGGCACTGACCGGGGGCAAGGGTGCAGACGTCATCTATGACGCTGTTGGCGGTGACATCTTTGACCAGTGCCTGCGTTGTATCAATTGGAACGGCCGCCTGCTGATCATTGGCTTTGCCGATGGTCGTATTCCAGAAGCACCGGCCAATTTGCCGCTGCTGAAAGGGTGTTCGCTGGTTGGGGTCTTTTATGGTCGCTTCAAACAGGAAGAGCCGGAAGAAAACGACAAAATGGTCGCCGAACTGGTGCAGATGTATGTCGATGGCAAAGTCCGGCCCTATATTTCCATGAAACTGCCATTTTCTGACGCGCCCAAGGCGGTAGAAAACTTCAACAATAGGGCGGTGCAGGGCAAAATATTGCTGGTGAACGAATAGCTGTAGGCAGCCTCGGATATGGCAACGCTGTTTGTTCATCCGCTGGTCCCCGTTGCCTGTCGAATGGGGACGGGCGTTCACCGTGTATCAAACAGGCTGCTGGTCTGTTCCATGATCGCGTCAATTCTGCCGGATGCCGACGTGATCGCTTTCTATTTTGGTATTCCGTATGAGAACCCCTGGGGGCACCGGGGTTGGACACATTCCATCGCTTTTGCGCTGCTAGTGGGCGGGTTGGGCGTTGTCATAGCCGCTACATTGCACGCGTCTCGCTGGGCTTGACTCAGCCTGCTTTCTGTTTCAACGGCATCACAAGGGGTGTTGGATGCCATGACAAATGGCGGCCTGGGCATCGCCTTCTTTTGGCCATTCACTGACACGCGCTATTTCTTGCCCTGGCAGCCTATTGAAGTGTCGCCGATAGGCGCGGCACGGTTTTTAAACCAACGCGGGCTCGAGGTATTGCAGTCCGAACTCGTTTGGGTTGTTCTGCCGATACTATCAGTCGGCCTGGCTGCTTTGGGTCTGCGGCGGATGATATCGCATCGCAAATAGGGTGCTTCCCCTTTCATTCTGCCGGGGTGTGGGCTAGTATCCCCGCAAAGATACACAGGAGCGAGTTATGAACGAGCAATCGCCGCAGCGCGCGACCTTCACCCGCATGGATGAAGGCACTAAAGAAGACTGGATGATCATCGGCAAAGCGTTCCACGACTTTGCCGACGGGCTTGTTGACCGGGTGCTGGCCCATATGCGCCTCTTGGACGGCGACTTTGGTGGCTTCAACTGCGACCGGTTGACCCATAGCCTGCAGACGGCTACCCGTGCCTATAATGATGGCAGGGACGAAGAATATGTCGTTTGCTGCCTGTTGCATGATATCGGCGACGTGCTGGGCACGTATAACCATGGTGCCGTGGCTGCTGCCATCATGAAGCCGTTCACCAATGAAGTCAATTTGTGGATGTTGGAAAACCACACAGATTTCCAAGGTTATTACTATTTCGACTATATGGGTTTGGATAAGAACCGGCGCGAGGTTCACAAAGACAGCCCGTATTACGAACATACGCGGGAATTCATCGACAAATACGACATGCCGGCCTTCGACCCGGATTACCCGACGATGACGCTGGAAGACTTTGAACCCATGATGCGCCGCGTCATGGTCAAGAAGACCAGAACCCGCGAGTTGTTCAACGAATAGGCTGCTGACGTGAAAGCCTGGCGCTGCAATACCTATGGCGATTACAACGATGTTGTGATTGAAGACATCCCCCGTATGGACCCAGGTCCCGGCGAGGTCTTGGTGCAGCCGCGTGCCTCCAGCGTTACCTTTGTGGAAATGCTGATGTGCCAGGGCAAATACCAGCACAAGCCAGACCTGCCCTTTACCCCGGGGGGTGAATGCGGCGGCGATGTTGTTGCCGTAGGCGAGGGAGTTACCCGCTTCAAACCCGGTGACCGAGTCATGGCAGGCGGCGGGATTGGCCAACATGGCGGCTCCTTCGCTGAATATATGGTGGCCGCAGAAAGTGGCTGCTATGCGATGCCATCCCCTTACGGCTACGCCGAGGGTGCAACCTTCATGAGCGCCTATATCACCGCCTATGTTTCGCTGGTGGTACGGGGTAATTTGCAGGCTGGCGAAACACTGCTGGTGCATGGGGCTGCCGGTGGTGTTGGCCTGGCTGCAGTTGAATTAGGCAATTATCTGGGTGCAACCGTGATCGCAACGGCGGGATCAGAGGATAAATTAGCCGTCTGTCGCCAAAAAGGGGCGCATCACACGATCAATTACCGCGAAGGCGAAAAGGGTGAACACTTCCGTTCCAAGGTCAAGGACCTGACAGGCGGTAAGGGGGCTGATGTCATTTACGACCCCGTTGGTGGTGATGTATTCGACGAATCCATTCGCTGTATTGCGCCTTTTGGGCGTTTGTTGATTGTGGGGTTCACGAGTGGGCGTATTCCCTCTGTACCGGTTAATATGCCGCTGATTAAGCAGTTTTCTGTGGTCGGTGTGCGGGCTGGGGAATATGGTCGGCTGAACCCCGAAGGGGGCCGCAAGGCCCGACAGGCCATTCTGGACCTGGCAGAACAGGGGCACTTGGTGCCCTATATTCATCGTCATTTCCCCTTTGAAGGGTTGATTGACGCGTTTGACGAAATAGCGGCCCGAAAAGTCATCGGCCGCATGGTACTAGATATCAATACATGAACAAGAATCTCCGCGGCACAGACGACCCGAACATCCCGTCTGATACATACAACCCGAACCTGAACTACATCCGCCCCAAGGATGCCGCCACGCTGATCATTGTGCGCGATGGCAAAGAAGTGCTGATGGGCGTGCGAAGCGCCAAGCACGCCTTTATGCCCAATAAATTTGTGTTCCCCGGTGGGCGTGTTGACCGTGCCGACGGCATGGTGGCCCGGCCGGTAGACCTGCATACTGAAGTGGCTGAAAAGCTGGAGCGTGGCTGTACTGCACACCGGGCGCGTGCCCTTGCAATGGCGGCGGTCCGCGAAACCTTTGAAGAAGCAGGCTTGGTCCTGGG
>JAURPT010000061.1 GCA_030836535.1 Alphaproteobacteria bacterium | reverse complement strand
TTTTTACTCGCTCACGTCAGTTCGCCTTGCTCACGCCTGCGCGGGCGCGTCACAAAAGTGACGGGCCACGGTCGTGGCCTTCTCGCAACTGGCGCATTAGCGCTATTCAGTTGCTCGTAATCTCGCTCACGGCGGGTCATCCATACCGTTCACCCTGAGTGCCCCGTAGGGGTGTATCGAAGGGTAAAACGGCATTTTGCCCACCCTGCAGGTGTATAGCCCTCCTAAACTGCGCGGCCGGCCATGTTCCCCTGGGCAAAAGCAGACGGCAGGAAATTGGGAATATGCGCATCGCCAATCGTGTGCACCTCGATGGCGCCATCGAGCTCATCCAACAGGTCGATATTGGGTCGCCCGCCGGTGATCAGCACAGCGGTTTCCGCCGCAATATCTTCTGATGGCCCACCGGCGAGGGAATGGATGGTTGCGCTGTCCTCGGTGAATTTCTCCACCCACGCATCGGTAATCAGCCGGAAGGTGCCCTTGGCGTTCAGGCGTTCGAGCGCGGGCTTGATGATGCCAGCGGGGGCCATGCGCGGGGCAAAGGCGGGCAGGGAAGTCACAAAGGTCACCTCTGCGCCTTGTTCCACCAGAAATTCTGCCGCCCCAATGGCCTCATAGCCGCCGACTTCGTCGAACACCATGGCCGTCTTGCCGATCTGGTTATGGTGGCCGGTCAAGAGCTGGCGGGTGGGGATGACATGGTCCTGGTCGGTGCCTTCAATCGTTTGGGCGGCCATGCCGTTCTGAATACCGCTCATGCGCGGGCTGGCCCCGGTCGCCAGGATCAGCGCATCGGGGGCCAGGTCTTTGACAAAGGCGCCATCGACCCATTGGTTCAGGCGCACATCGACGTCCAGCCGGGCCATCTCCCGGTCCAGCCAATCAACAATATCGCCGATGCCTTCATGATTGGGGGCGAGGCGGGCAATCTGCACCGTGCCGCCGAGTTTATCCGTCGCCTCGGCCAGCGTGACCCTGTGGCCGCGCAGGGCAGCAATACGGGCGGCTTCCATCCCGGCGGGGCCACCACCGACGACCAGCACATGGCGGGGTGTGTCGGTGGGCGGTAATTTGTCTTCCCCCAACCGGTCTTCATGGCTGGCGGCAACATTGACCACGCAGCCCATACGGCCAAAGCCATTCCAGCCCGGGGCGGTATTCAGCCCGCCAATGCAACCCTGGTTACAGCCAATACAGGGGCGAATTTCGTCTTCCTTGCCCGCGATGGTCTTGGCGACAATGGCCGGATCGGCAATATGGGCGCGGGCCATGCCGACCATGTCGGCCTCACCACGGGCGATTACCGCATCGGCGTCGGCCAAATTGCGAAAGCGCCCGGTCACAAAGGTGGGAATGTCGACCACGGCGGTCACATGCTTCCCCATTTCCAACTCATAGCCTGTGGGTTCATGCATGGCGCCGATCACCTTGTGGCTGTTCCATGGTGAGCCGTGCGAGACGTTGAGATAGTCGATCAGCCCGTCTTCTTCCATGATGCGACCGACGATCTCGATATGTTCATCGACATTCAGCCCGCCGGGGAAATTATGCGGGCCCACGCGGGTGCCCATCACCACATCGGGGCCGACTTCCTTGCGGCAGGCGCGCAAAATCTCGAGGTAAAAACGCATGCGGTTCTCGAAGCTGCCGCCATATTCGTCGTCGCGCTTGTTGGTGACAGGCGAAATAAACTGCTGGATCAGGAAGCCATGGGCGGCATGAATTTCAATGCCATCCAGCCCGCCTTCCATGGCGCGGCGCGCGCCATGGACAAAGGCGTCGATAATGATCTCGATTTGCTCCTGGCTCATGGCAATGGTCATCAGGTTGCCGGGCAGGGTGAACTCCGAGGCCGACCAGGGCCGGTCGCCCGGGTTGCCCATCACCGCACCAAGGTGATTGAGCTGGGAAATCATCTTCATGCCATGGGGGCGCACACGGGCCATCAGCGCCTGGTAGCGGGGGATGATCTCATCATCAAAGGCATTCAGCGTCAGCGGGCCAGACTTGTGCACGCCGGTGGCCTCGACCATCGACAGGCCAACCCCGCCTTTGGCGCGTGCTTCATGGTAGGCAATGATGTCGTCATGCAGTTCGCCAAAGCCCAGATTGGTGCCATGGGCGGTGCGCAAAACGCGGTTCTTGATCTCCAGCTTGTTGACCTGCAACGGGCTGAGCACGTGTTCGTAGGCCATGAATTCCCCCCTTCATCCCCTCAGCGACTGATGATGCCGCCCGCATGCGCTGCTGTATACTGGTAATTGCTACAGTTATAGAAGAAGAGCGACTGAATAGCCCTTTAGGGCCAGTCGCGAGAAGGCCGCGAATTGCGGCCCGCCAATTTTTTGGCGCCCTCGCGGAGGCGTGAGCAGCGCGAACCGCCGTGAGCGATAAAGATGCAGTCTTGATACGCTGACGCTCGCCCGCCAATTTCGTGTATACTCTCTGCGGGGAAACGCCCGGTAATGGGCATGTAGAAGCGGGCAGTGTGAAGGAGGCGGCCATGAGCATGACGGCGATCACCATCACCAGTGTTGGGGTGCTGATTATTCTGGGGCGGGGGCCGCTCCTGTTTGCGCCAGCGGCCACGCAGACACTCTATTTGCGGTGGCTGGGCAGCACACTGATCCTGCGTGCCTATGGCATTGTCATTCTGCTGTTGGCGGCCGTTGTCATTTGGCTGATCATGCATGAACACGGCACCGCGGCGCAGCTTGTCCATGCGTTTGGCTGGTTCTTCGCCGTGCTGTGCGTGGTGCTGCTCATCCCGTTTCCGGGGCCGATTGGTCGCTAGGGGGCGGGAATCTGGCAACGATTTACACCCGGTGCCCTGCGCGGCATGGGGCTGCTTTCGGTACTGGTGGGCGGCTGGCTCGTCTGGTTTGGTTTAACCCTAAGTCCCTGATTTGCAGATCATTCTACACCCCCTATAGTGGCTGCAAAGGCGCGACAGAGGCGCAGGCAAATAGAGGGGTTTCCAGATGGATGAAGCATCGATCGTGATGATTGTGGCAGGCGCTGCCGTGTTGATTACCCGGGGGAGCCTGTTGGTGGCCCCCAATGTGGTGGGTGTTCTTTACCTGCAGTCGTTGCTGACATCGGTCGTGGTGCGCCTGTCGGGGCTGGTTCTGGCGGGGATCGGCGTGGCTGGCTGGTTCTATCTGTAGTCGGACCGGGGCACGATTGCCGACAATACCGAAATTGTTCTCTATGCCTTCATCGGCTGGCAGGTGCTGATCAAGGTGATCCTGGGCGGACCCTATGCCCGGATCATGAAAGAGCTGTGGGGTGAATCCACCGACGGTGCCCTGCGGGTGATCGGCCTTGTCTTTGCCGCCATCGGCGGTGCGCTGATCTATTACGGTTATCTGTTTGGCTGATTGATTGCTGGGGGATGATGCGCATACCCCCCAAGCCTGTTGCCCGGTCGTAGTAGATGAGGCCGGGCTTCAGTATTTGTGGTAAATAATAAGAAATATTCTTATTATATCTTAAATAGCAGGAGGAGAGCCATGGCGACAATTTCCATATCCCTGCCTGACGCCATTAAAGGCTGGGTGGATCAACAGGCCAATAACGGGCAATTCAGTGGGGTCGGCGATTATATTCGAGACCTTGTGCGGCGCGACCAACAGCAAAAAGACGTGGACCAGGCCTTGTTGCAGGCACTGCGTGAGGGCGAACAGAGCGGCCCGGCGATTGCGCGATCGCGGGAAGAATTATTGGCCCTGGCGCGGCAAAAACTTGCCGAGGGAGAGGGACGCTGATTGATGGCCACACCTGTTAGGCTGTCACCGGCAGCCGAAAATGATTTTACCAAGATTTATGTATATTCCGCCCAGCCGTTTGGGCTGAGGCTTGCCAGCGTGAATGATACAACGAGCGGCTGGCACAAAGGTGCTATTCGCTTGCTCGATGCCCCTTACTTGTCGCCCCGCACTTGATGCGGGGTCCAACTGTCGGCGCAGGCAAGGCCACAGTGCAATTGCTGGCGAGGCCTCATGGATCCCGGCTCAAGCCTGTCCTGAGCTTGTCGAAGGGTCCGGGATGACAGCTTAATCAAACGCCGTTCGTGCCGAGTGAATTCGACCAGCGGGAGAATTTGTAACGAAGGGGGTAGGCTGGCACTTTTCTAGTTCCTCATCAACAGCCCTGCATCAACACTGGTTCTGGCCAGACTTTTCCGCTAGCCTGTTGCCAGATGCGCCGCCTGGCCAGCCCGGGGCGCTTTGTTTTTGTCTCAAGAGGGGGGAGGTCACCTATGAGTGCCACTGATGATAAATTTGAAATCCAGACCCTGACCCAACGCTATGCGGATGCGGTCATGCGCCACGATGCAGACGACTGGGGTGCCTGCTGGTCGGTTAACGGCAAGTGGAACCTGGGCCCGCAGGCTATTGAAGGCCGTGAAGCCATTGTCACCGCCTGGTCGGGCATGATGGCGGGTTTCCCGTTTGCAGCCTTTTTGGTGCAGCCGGCCATGGTTGAAGTAGATGGCGACACCGCCAAGTCGCGCACCTATGTGCAGGAAACGCTGCAGCAGGCCGACGGCACCGCTTTCCGCGTGATCGGCGTCTATAATGACGACTGCGTCCGAGAAGACGGCAAATGGGTCTTTGCAGAACGCAATTACACCGTGCTTTACCAGGGCCCGGTCGACCTGTCTGGCGACGTTATCGGCTACCCGAAAGACTAGGGGGCGGATATGGCAGTCATCGACGACCAAATTGAAATCCAGACCCTGGCGCAAACCTATGCGCATGGGGTCATGACTCGCGATGCCGACATTTGGGCATCCACCTGGGCATCCGACGGCGTGTGGTATCTCGGCACGCCAGACCCGATCCAGGGCCGCGACACGATTGTGCAGGTCTGGAAGGGCGCCATGGGTGGTTACCCGGTGGTGCTGCATATCGTGCAGCCCGGCGTCATCGACGTAGACGGCGACACCGCCGTGGCCCGTTTCTACATCCATGAAAGCATTGTCACCGGCGACGGCGACCAGATCTACAATATGGGTGTTTATAACGACACGCTGAAGAAGGAAGACGGCGCCTGGAAGTTCGCCAGCCGCGAATTCCGTTCCATGTATCGTGGCCCTGCCGACCTGTCGGGTAGCCTTGACGGTTACCACGCCTATACTGTAAACAGTTAAGTCTTGGGCAGGACGACAACACTGTCCACATGAAACGAGGGCGGCCGAGTATTTGGTCGCCCTTTTCATTTGGGCAGGTTTGAATGATATTTACGTTGTAAATTGAATATGCGCTTTAAGTCTAAGGGATAATAGACCGTTCGTGCCGAGTGAATTGGCGCGTCAGCGACAATTTGTATCGAGGTATGAACGGATCAATGTAGATCGGGGCGGTGGCTATGCGTCCGCACCTCGATACAACGCTCCACTTTGTTCCGCGCCACTCGGCACGAACGGCGGCCGTAAATCAAGCACCCCCTTGGCGCGGCGCGCCGCCTGCTATAGCATCGCCGCAAAATTTATTCTGTGGTCAGGGAAAACTCATGAAAATCCTGAAGTGGTTGGGCAAGGGCCTACTGGGTTTCGTCTTGCTTATTGCTGTTCTTGTTGGTGCGCTGATGCTGGTGCCCAATTACAGCCAGACAATCGATGTCGATTTCACCCGGCACCTCCAGGCGCTTGACGCGGGGGCGGAACCGGCTGAACAAACCTTCTTCAGCGTAGAAGGCGAGGGCCGGGTCATCATTGACGGGCTGGCTGAAGGCGACAGCATCGGGCTCACACTCAATGGCGCACCGGTGCCGCTGGGCGCCCCTGCCCAGGGCCGCATTGAAGCCCCGGTTACCCTGCTGGCCGATAATGCCGTGACGGTGGTGATGAATGGCAACGAGGCGTCACAGCCAACCCTTCGTGTTAAACAATGGCAGACGATTACGCATCATGTTGCGGGCCGCATCCATTTCAACACCAATGTGTCGGACTTTGAAGCCGCCCGCCTGTTCTATCGCCAGCTCGGCTTTACCTCAGAATCCGGCTTTCCAGACGCCAATACGCTGTCGATGGCCCGCGCCATGGGGATTTATGAACCCACGGAATATGATGGCTCCCAGGGCGGCGAGGCAGGCGGTTATCTGCTGCATGGCAAGATCATGGGGCTGGAAGAATTCGGCACCGGTTCCATCGACCTGATCGAATATACCATTCCCCGCAATGACGAACCGCCTTACGCCAACACCAACCATATCGGCATGGCGCGCGCGGCCATGGTCACCACCGACCTCGACGGCGACTACGGGCGCATGACGGCCATGGGCGTTGAGTTTCTCTCTGCTCCTGTGACGCGAGGCGACGGCCAACGCTTTGCCATCTTCAAGGATCTCGACGGTACGTTTTACGACCTGGTGGAACAAGAGGGCGAGACCAAGCCCGATGCACTCACTCAGATCACCCATCTGGGCTCGCTGGTGTTCAATGTCTCAGACTATGAACGCTCGGCCGCCTGGTACCGCATGATGGGCTATGAGTTGGACTATGCCCTGCCGGCCGAGGACACGCCGGAAGTGGCCGCTGCCATGGGGTTTGAAGGCCATGAAGGGCCGATCAAAATGCGCGGTGCCGTGCTCAAACAGGTGCGCGATGGCTCCATCATGGATTTGGTGCAGTGGATCGACCCGTATGACCCCTCTGCGCCATACCCGGTGCCGATCAACCATATCGGTATTGCCCGTACGGCGCTGATGAGCACCAATATCGAAGCCGATGTCGCCATGCTGGAAGCTCAAGGGGTTGAGCTTGTCTCGCCGCTGACGCCGTGCTGTTCGGGCGACGATGCCTCCAGCTATATCATTGCCTTCTACGACCCCGACGGCACCATTGTAGAGCTGGCCAGCTTCCCGCTGGTCTCCAAGATCTTCACGGTGATGTCCTGGTTTGATTAGCCCTATACCTGTCACCCCGGACCTTATATCGCTCACGGCAATTCGCTTTGCTCATGCCTGCGCGGGCGCGTCACAAAAGTGACGGGGCACGGTCGTGCACTTCTCGCAGACGGCCCTAAAGGGCTATTCGCCTGCTCGTAAAACCGGCTCAAACCGAGTGGTTTTGGCGATAGCCAAAATTGTATCGAGGCATGAACGCAGTGATGTTGGTACAAGAAGGCAGCTAGGCGTCCGCACCTCGATACAATCCTTCACTGCGTTCAGGATAACTCGGCACAAACAGAAATTTGTAGCGGCTTTCGTGGGCGATACCGTCAACCGGCCCGCCTAAAAATTCGCCAGCCTGCCCAGGATCATCTCGGCAACGATGGCAATGAACGGCGAGGCAGACAGCAGGATAATCAGCAGCAGCCGCCCCAGCAGGCCAAAAAAGCCGCGCTTGGCATCGCCACTGTCAGCCGCGGTGCCGGACCCGGCAAAACGCTGCCCCCAGGTGGGCTTGCCGCGCACAAGGTTGACCCCATTCAGCACGACAAAACCGGCAATAATCAGCCCGATGACCCGCAGGACGATCTGCCAGAAATAATAGGCTTCTTCGCCTTCAAACGCCCCAAAGGGGAACATCAGCACAAAGCCCATACCGGCGGCCATGGCGAGGTCATAAAGGCCGGCCCACAGGCGGCGGATAACAGAACGCTTATTCATAGGCGCTCTCCTCTGCCACATCTTCTGCTGCTACTTCTTCTACTTCTTCAGTCGGAAGGCGGAAGGCCAAAAGCGCATTGCCGCCCAGCACGAACTGGTGCTCATAACCGCTTTGGATGAACATCATGTCGCCCACCACATATGGGCCGTGCACATCAATGGTGCCGCCTTCAGTGGTGCCGCCATTTACCGCGGGGTAGCTGCGCACGCTGTCATAACGCCACAGGGTCTCGCCGGTTTGGGCATCATGGGCCGCCAGCGTGCCGTCGAGCCAGCCGGTAAAGACCAGCTCATCTGTCGCGGTAATCGCGGCAGACAAGCCAATGTCGCAGGGGTCTTTGCCAGTGCAGTCGGCCAGTCCTGTGGCTTCCCAGCGGCGTTCGCCGGTTTCCATATCCAGTGCGAATAGGCCGGGGGAGGCCTCGCCAGACTGGTTGCGGTCAAATTCCAGCGCCATGTCGCTGATCGGGGCAAAAACCAGCCCTTCAGCCACGTTGACGGCCACGCTCCAATGCACGCCGCCGATCATGCCGCCACGGCCAATGCTCGTGTCCCACACCCGGCTGCCATCTTCAGGCCGCAGGGCATAAACACCGCCAGACTTCTGCCCGGCAAACAACATAGGGGTTCCATCGGGCATCTGGCTCAGCGCCGGTGGGGCGCCAAAGTCCAAATCCGGCCCGTCTTCTTCGGGGCAATTGCCATGGCCCTTGGACCCGCACGACACGTTGAACGCATCGCCTGCAAGATATTGCTGCACCCATTTGATTGCGCCCGTATCCATATCCATGGCGATAATCGCATCGCTGGTGTCGGTGGCGGGGGAGGAATAATTCTCGCCTGTGCCCACCAGCACCTGGTTGCGCGCAGCATCAATCGTGGGGGCCGACCAGATCGGCGCACCAGAGGGGCCCTTGGTCTGAATAAACAGATGATGCGTGCCGGTGACTTCCGGCTGTTCGGGGATCACATGGCTGCGCCAGACCTCGCTGCCATCATTGGCGTCGAGCGCCACAACATTACCCCGAAAGGTGCAGCAGCCATACCAGGGCAGCATGGCAAAGATCACCTCAGTCGACGAGATGGGCACGTAAAGCTTGCCACTCCAATAGGTAGGCGAGCCGGTCAGCATGGTCATGGAATGATCACCCGCCTCAACCGACCAGATCACCTCGCCATTGGCCGCATTCAGCGCCCAGACAAGGCCATTACGGCCCGAGAAAAACAGCGCCTCCACGGTACCCTCGGCGTTTTCCACCGGCCCATGGGTAATGGCGGTGCGTACTTCATCATGGGTTTCTGTCGACCAGCGAAGGCAGCCGGTGTCTTTCTCCAGCGCCATCAGCTGCCCGGCCTGGTTGCCAATAAATACCGTATCTTCGGTCACCAGCGGGAAGGAATGGGGACTTACCCCGCCATCCAGCCGGAAG
>JAURPT010000060.1 GCA_030836535.1 Alphaproteobacteria bacterium | reverse complement strand
TCATGGAACGTTATGCGCCGTCCGCCAAGGATTTGGCCTCGCGTGACGTTGTATCCCGCTCCATGACCATGGAAATTCGTGACGGTCGTGGCGTTGGCCCCAATGGCGACCATATCTACCTGCATCTGGACCACCTGGACCCGGACATCCTGGCAGAGCGCCTGCCGGGTATTTCCGAATCAGCCCGCGTGTTCGCTGGCGTTGATGTGAACAAGGGCCCGATCCCTGTGCTGCCGACGGTGCACTATAATATGGGTGGTATTCCCACCAACTATCGCGCTGAAGTGCTGACGTTGAAAGACGGCAACCCGGACTCTGTCGTTCCCGGTCTGATGGCTGTGGGTGAAGCGGCTTGTGTGTCCGTTCACGGTGCGAACCGTTTAGGCTCTAACTCGCTCATCGACCTGGTGGTCTTTGGTCGTGCGGCTGCCCACCGGGCGGCCGAGCTAATCAAGCCAGGCGACCGTAATGTCGAATTTGACGCCAATACGGGCGATAATGCGCTAGAGATGCTCGACAAGTACCGTAACGCATCGGGCTCCATGGCCACTGCTGAAATCCGCGACAATATGCAGCGGACCATGCAGAACAATTGTGCTGTGTTCCGCACCGGCGAGGTGCTGGAAGAAGGCGTTGACCTGATTGCCGACGTCTGGAAGCAGATCCCCGATGTTCGCGTGACCGACCGCTCACTGGTCTGGAACAGTGACCTGATCGAGACGATCGAACTCGACAATCTGATGCGTCAGGCTGTTGTGACCATGGTGTCTGCTGAAAACCGCAAGGAAAGCCGTGGCGCCCATGCGCGTGAAGACTTCACCGAACGTGATGATGAAGACTGGATGAAGCATACGCTGGCCTGGATCGACGACAGTGGCGAGGTTACCCTCGACTACCGCCCGGTCCATGACTACACGCTGACCGAAGATATCGACTACATCAAGCCGAAGGCCCGCGTCTATTAAGGCGGGGATGGAGCAGGAACGAAACGATGGCTGAGTTTACGCTACCCAAGAATTCCAAGGTCAAGAAGGGCAAGTCCTTCAAGGCACCCGAAGGGGCGACTAATACCCGCACGGTAAACGTCTATCGGTGGGACCCCGATGACGCTGAAAATCCGCGCATGGACAGCTATGAGGTCGACACCGACAATTGTGGTCCCATGGTTCTTGATGCTCTTATCAAGATCAAGAACGAGATGGACTCCACCCTGACCTTCCGTCGGTCTTGCCGTGAAGGTGTGTGTGGTTCCTGCGCCATGAATATTGGCGGCAAGAACGGCCTGGCCTGCACCACGGGCCTCGACGAGGTAAATGGTGACGTCAATGTAACGCCGCTGCCGCATCTCGAAGTGGTCAAGGACCTGGTGCCTGACCTGACAAATTTCTACGCGCAATATGCGTCTATCGAGCCGTGGTTGAAGACAAAGTCTGTCACGCCGCCGGATGCCGAACGCTTGCAGTCCCATGAAGACCGCACCAAGCTGGATGGCCTCTATGAGTGCATCCTTTGTGCGTGTTGCTCAACATCTTGTCCGTCTTACTGGTGGAATCAGGATCGTTACCTCGGCCCAGCTGTGTTGCTGCAGGCTTATCGTTGGCTGGCAGATAGCCGCGATGAATATACCGGTGAACGTCTTGATGAGCTGGAAGATCCCTTCCGTCTCTATCGTTGCCACACCATCATGAACTGTGCCCAGGCTTGCCCGAAGGGTTTGAACCCGGCCAAGGCGATTGCTGAAGTCAAGAAGATGATGGTCGAACGTCAGGGCTAAGCGTCTGAAAATACTTGAGAGTTCTTTCTCTTTGAAAGCCCCGGTGTTGCGCCGGGGCTTTTTGTTTGTTGGTCTCCGCAAGGAAAATTCTGCGCTCCTCTTGTAATCCATTATATTTCGACTATATGCGAAATATGGAAAATAAAACTGCCGTTACTGCTCTCTCCGCCTTGGCCCATGAAAAGAGGCTGAATGTCTTTCGTCAATTGGTGCAGGCTGGCCCCGAAGGTCTGGCTGCCGGTGTGCTGGCTGAAACCCTGGCGACGCCGCCGCAGAGCCTGTCGTTCCACCTCAAGGAATTACTGCATGCAGGACTGGTGACACAACGAAGGGAAGGCCGCAGCATCTTCTATGCGCCGGACTTCAGCCAGATCGTCGGGCTGGTGAGCTTTTTGGGTGAAAATTGCTGCGGCGGTGCCTGTTCCGTATCCCCTCTAGTCCCCGGAATGAACCCCGAAGGAGAATGCCATGAAAACGCTGCATGTTAGCCTGTCTGTAAAGTCCATCCCTGACTCTGTCGTCTATTACAGCACGCTGTTTGGGCGTAAGCCCGACGTGCTAAAGCCGGAATTCGCCAAATGGTGGCTCGACGACCTAAGGTGAACTTCGCCCTCAATGCCAGTGCGGGTGAACCTGGGTTGAATCGTCTGGGCATAGAGGTGGAACACGAAGCAGACCTTGCGCCATACTATGAGCGAGCAAAAGAAGCTGGACTCTTTGCTGAAGAAGGCGACACCCAATGTTGCTATGCACAGTCCACCAAAGGCTGGGCGTCAGACGCGCAGGGTGTGTCGTGGGAGTTGTTCAAAACCAGTGAATATCTGCACGATACCCCTGATGAACCTGCCAAGGCGTGCCCCACGGCTTGCTGCGCCTGATCTTACAGCTTGCAAATCATGACAGGCGCCTCTAAGCCAATCGTCTGTCATGAACACATCTTCCGACCATAACGGGCCGCAATCGGCCTATCAGGCGGCGCTTGCTGCTGGCGACATCCAGGCCGACCCTGCTCAGGCCGAAGCTGTCGCTCTGCTGCAGGGCCTGCATAATGAGTTGGATGCCTATGACCCTAGCCAGCCTAGTGGGTTAGGCAGGTTGCTGCGCCGCAAAAAACCCGTCCGACCCAAGGGGCTATACCTCTTTGGTGGGGTAGGGCGCGGCAAGTCCATGTTGATGGACATGTTCTACGACACAACGTCGTTTGGCCCGCGCCGACGGGTGCATTTTCATTCCTTTATGCTCGAAGTGCATGAAAGCAATCATGAATGGCGCAAGCTTTCGCCTGCAGAGCGGCGGGCAAGGGGCTTTGCGGGGGAAGACCCTATCCCACCGCTGGCGGCCCGTGTTGCGCAAGAGGCGATACTACTGTGCTTTGATGAGTTTCATGTCACCGACGTAGCTGATGCGATGATCTTGGGCCGTCTGTTCCAGGCGTTGTTCGACCATGGCGTCGTGATTGTGCTGACGTCGAACCGTGCGCCGGACGAGCTTTATATGGGTGGGCTAAACCGCGGGCTTTTCCTGCCATCGATTGAGATGCTGAAGCAGGAACTTGTTGTACGGCACCTGCAATCGCCGACGGACTATCGGTTGGAGCGTATCAAGGGTATGCCGGTCTACCATGTGCCGCTCGATGACCGATCCGCCCACGAACTGGATGACTCTTTCAGGGCGCTGACGGATCAGGACAAAGGTGAGCCTGAGACGATCCCGGTGCAACAAGGCCGTAGCCTGCAGGTCAGCGAAGCCGCCAAGGGTGTTGCACGCTTTGGTTTTAAAGAGCTTTGCGCCCGCCCGCTGGGGGCCGCTGACTATCTCGCGATTACCAAGCACTTCCACACGGTGGTGCTCTCCGACATTCCCCAGATGGGGCCGGACAAGCGCAATGAAGCCAAGCGGTTTGTCACGCTCATAGATGCGCTTTATGAAAACCGGACCAAGCTCGTGTGTTCTGCGGCGGCCGGGCCGGACGATCTGTACCCCGCCGGCGATGGCAGCTTTGAGTTTTCGCGCACGGCGTCGCGTCTTATTGAAATGCAAAGCCACGACTATTTTGAAGGCGCTGCCAACACGCTTGTGGACCCTGCATGAAGCGGCTGAAACAGCTGCTCCGGTCGTTGGCCGTTATTTTGGGTGGCGCCTGGCTGGTTAGTTGCGCGGGGCTTTGGGTATTCCAGGAAGACATCCTGTTTCCCGGGCGGTCTGTGCCGGTAGATGCCGTCTATCCGGGGCAGGTTGGAGCACGGGATGTCTGGGTCGACCGGCCCGATGGCGCGCGCCTGCATGTCCTGCGTATGCCCGCAGAGAATGCGAAGGGCACTGTGCTGTACTTCCATGGCAACGGAGCCTGGAACGCCTATGTGGGTAGTGTTGGCGCGCTGTTTGGCGACATGGGCTACGATGTCTATTCACTCGACTATCGCGGCTACGGCAAAAGCCGGGGCGCGCGCAGCGAGGCAGCGATGCTCGCAGATGCTTTGGCCTATTACGATCAGATTATCGATGGTGAAGAAGCGCCAATTATCGTGGGGCGCTCACTGGGCACGAGCTTTGCCAGTTATGTGGCCGCCAACCGGCCTGTATCGAAACTGATTATGTTGGCCCCGCCTTCCTCTATCGCAGATGTTGCCCGCAGACGCTTCCCCGTTATTCCATCCGCTTTGTTACGCTTCCCCCTCAGCACAGATAGCTGGTTGGCAGAGGTGCATGCACCCATCACCATCATCCACGGCACGCAGGACAATGTGGTGTCCATCGAAAGCGGCAGATTGATGAAACCCTTGTTAAAGCCGGGCGACCGGTTTATCGAAGTGCAGGGCGGCGGGCACAATAACCTGCTGCGCCAAGGGGAAGTTATCACAGTGCTCACCGGGGAACTCGCAAACCCATGATCCAGTCTATCACCAGCTTTTTTGTCTCTCTGTTCAACAGGTGGATGCCAGACGCCTTTGTCGTCGCCGTCGTCCTGACCATTCTCACCTATGCCATGGCGGTGCTGTTCACCGGTAGCGGTGTAGGCGAAACCGCCATCATGTGGGGGGATTCGTTCTGGAACCTGCTGCGCTTCACCGGCCAGGTGGTGCTAACGCTGCTGTTTGGCCATGTCGTGGCGCACACACCGCCGGTGCATAAATTGCTGGGCAAGCTTGCGGGCCTGGTGAAGTCGGCCCCTATGGCCTACGGTTTTGCCTGCCTGATCACCGGTATCTGCGCGTTGTTCTCTTGGGGCCTCAGCCTCATCGTTGGCGGCATTATCGCGCGGGCGATTGGCGAATCCTGCAAGCGCAACAATATTGTCATCCATTATCCGCTTCTGGTGTCTGCCAGCTATTCCGGCTTTGCCATTTGGCATCTGGGCATCTCTGGAACGATCCCGCTGACGGTCGCCACCGAAGGTCATTTCCTGCAGGACGCCATGGGGCTGATCCCCTTCAGCGAGACGGTGTTTACGCCGTGGAGCCTGGGCATCGCCTTTGCCACATTGTTCACGCTGCCATTCGTGATGACGCGCCTGCGCCCGAAGGACGAAGAATGTGAGCCTGTTTCTGACGCGCTGATGGCCGAGACAGAAGCTGCCGATATTGATGCGATTGAAGACACGGAAACAGAGGCAACACCGGCCAGCCGGTTGGACCACTGGCGGCCATTGAATTTCATTCTGGTTGCCGCCGGTCTTTACTTCCTGTTTGTCCATTTCGATGGGCGCGGCAAGGGGCTGGACCTTGATATCCTGAATTTCGGGTTCTTCCTTTTGGGTATTGGCCTTTCCAATTCCCTCGCGCACTACATGGCGCTGGTCAACAATGCCGCGCGCATTGTTGGGCCCTACCTGCTGCAATACCCGTTCTATGCCGGTATTGCGGGCATCATGGCCCTGTCTGGCCTGGCGCAAATGCTGGTGGATGTCTTTGTCGCCTATGCGACAGCTGACACACTGCCCTTTGCAGCCTTTATCAGCGCTTCAATCCTCAACATCTTTATCCCCACTGGCGGTGGCCAATGGGCCGTGCAGGGGCCGATCATGATCGACGCTGCTAAGACATTGGAGGCCGACCTGCCGCTGGTGTCTATGGCCGTTGCACTGGGCGACCAGCTGACCAATCTGATCCAGCCGATTGTGATTGTACCGGTGCTGGCGATTGCCGGTCTGCATATCCGCCAAGTGATGGGTTATATGGTCATGGCGATGGCCTGGTGCGGGCTTGTTTTCCTGCTCGGGCTGGCTGTCATTATCTTCCTTTAGATCAGACTATGCCGCGTCAATTGGTCGCCTGACAATTTCCGATGCGCCGCCCCTTGCAGCGGGGCGGGAATCGCGCTAAACCCCTGCGCAATTCGCATCTAATGCACCCCACCAACTAAGGGACGATCTACACATGGCTCGT
>JAURPT010000059.1 GCA_030836535.1 Alphaproteobacteria bacterium | reverse complement strand
GTCTGTCAACATAGCGGCATTGCAAATTAATACACAGGCAAACCTTGTGGATTAGGGTCGAAAGCATTAGGAAGCACGCAAGAATTCATTTTCAAACATAGCAAGGCACTCCCCCCACCGTGACCAAGCCACTGAAGAAGAACCAAAAAGCCAAGGAACTGATCCTTGATGCCGCTGAGAACCTTTTTGCCTATCGAGGCTTCAAGGGCACCACAACCCGCGAGATCACCCGTGAAGCGGGTGTCCCGCTGGGCCTGATGAGCTATTATTTCGGCACCAAGGAAGACCTGTACAGAGAAGTGATTGAACGCCGTTCTGTGGAACATGCTGCCGCAATCCGGGCGTCGTTGCAGTCTGCTGCCGAACAAGCCAACGGCAACCCAACCGCTGAAATGCTGATCCGCGCCTATTTCTCGCCATTGGTGGAACGCTCCCTACGCGGCGGTGAGGGTTGGAAATCTTATATCCACCTGCTCTCGCGCGCGGCCAACACACCCCGCAACGAGCCTTACGTTGAGTCTTTTGACAAGACCTATGTGCCGGTGGTTCGGGAATTCATTGAAATACTGAAGGGCTGCCACCCCGATGCAGATGAAGAGGCCGTCTACTGGTCTTACTATTTCCTGTCATCATCCATCATCCACATCCTGCTGGAATCCGGTTCAATCGACAGCATGTCGGGTGGCAAGTTCAGGTCGACGGACCTGGAAACAATTCTCGACAAGATGGCAACCTTCTTCGCGGCTGGCATGCAGCGTCTGGCAGCAGCGTAACGCACCTTATCGCTGACACTAGTGAGCGTGGCCCACACCGGTGCGGTCACGTCGCCTAAGCGATGGGCCAGGATGACAATGCCTTGCTTCACGAGCAACTGATCAGCCCGATCAGGGCCAGTTGTGAGAAGGCCGCGAATTGCGGCCCGGCGACACTTCGCCGCCCACGCGGAGGCGTGAGCTCAGCGAACTGCCGTGAGCGAACTAGCTTTACCCTAAAGCTCCTGGTCTTTTTCGATACGTGTACCGCGTGAGACAAGCTCATGGCGGACGATCTTCCATTCGCCATTAATGCGCTTCATGTCGGTCACATAAGTGGCCCACAGGGTCAGCGTGGTATCGGGTGCATCAATCAGGTAATGGTGCGCCTGCACATCCGTGCGGGTTTTGGCATCGTCGCCATCGATCTTGGCAAACATTGGGCCAAGCATGTGCTGGGTCGGGCCATAGGCCTTCAGCGCTTCAATCACATAGGCAGTCCATTCGTCACCGCCATTATAGACATTCTCGCCAAAGCCTACGACGACGACATCGTCGGCAAAGCAATTGCGATATTGCACCATGTCGCGCTCATCAACGGCCATGGTGTAGTTCGACAAGACATCCTGGACCGCCCAGCGGTCTGCTGCATTCTGTTCTGACATGGTTCCCCCCTGTGTCATTTCCCTCAGATGACACCAGATTAACGCCTTAAGGGATCGAATCCACCCAACAATTGGGGTTTTGACCTTTTCTTTGCTTTAACCGTATGACGTTTCAGTCTAACCATACCTGCATGCGTATCTTATTGGCGTGGCTCCACGACATCCTCACAGCCACGCGGGAAGACAACCTGAAAAATAATCAGAATAACGCTCAAAGGAGACAGTTATGAGTAGAGCTACAGACCACGAATCCGTATCGATTTACCAATATACCGACGAAGAAATCGATCAACTGATGACCAAGGCAGGCGAATGCGTGCTGAACTGGGGCACCAAAGACGGCTGGCCCGTCGGTGTGGTGCATTCCTTCGTCTGGGTGGACGGCAAAATCTGGATCACCTTTGCCGCCCATCGTCACCGGGCTGCAGCTATCAAGCGCGACCCCCGCGTCTCTGTTGTGGTTTCCAGCCGCGCCCACAACGACCCAGAGGGTCCACACGGCCAGGCTTGCTGTAAGGGCCGCGCCGTCTTCCATGACGACCGCGAAACCCTGACCTGGATGTATCGCCAGCTTGCTGACAAGGTTGGCCAGGGTAACAAGGAAGTTGCAGACGACTTCTATTCCCTGCTGGATTCTCCGCTGCGCACCTGCATCGAGATCACCCCTGAAAAGTGGATCACCTTTAACAGCGGCAAGTCTCAGGCTCATCGTGCCGGTACGCTGGACGAAAGTGAACTCAGCGCACCTGCAAGCTCCGACACCGAACGCATGGCTGTTGAAAAAGCCAACCGCGGTATCGAAGACTAATCACCTGCACTTTGTGCTGGTTAAGGGCCCGTCAGCCACCAGGCTGGCGGGCTTTTTCTTAGAGTGCCGCTCCGAACGCCTTCTTAGGGTGCTACCCAACGCCGTTCACCCTGAGTGATTTGACGCCTGCGTCAAATAGTATCGAAGGGTCGAACGGACTACCCCCTGCACTTCGATACAAATTTCCGGCAACCGCCGAAAATTCACTCGGTGCGAACGGGTTACGGAAACATTGTCCCCAACCTGCCATCTGATCTGGATCAAAGCCTTTTGTTGCCTGTTGCCTAGTATGGACCGCCTGAGGGAGACCATTTGGGAAGGCACAGAACCATGCTTGACGACACAACTATGGCCAAAATCAACCTATCGGACCCGGCAGTACAGAAATGCCCGTTCGAAGCCTATGAAACCATGCGCGACGAAGCGCCCGTCTTCCAGATGCCGGACACAGGCATGTGGGTGATCAGCCGTTATGAAGACATCTGCAAGATTGTCCGCGACCCGGCCCGCTTTTCCATGAGCACCCCGCGCGACTTCCTGTTCAAAACGCAGGAAGCCAAGGACTATTATATCAATAATGGTTACCCGCGGATGACGCCCCTGTCGTCTGACCCGCCCTATGCCACAGAATTTCGCGACCTGCTGGAGCCGTTCTTTACCGCCGGTCGCATTCGCCAGTGGGAACCCGCCCTGCGTGAGCTGATCGGCAACCTGGCTGACAATCTCGACACGGATGAGCCGGTCGACTTTGTGCAGAAATTCTGCTTCCCCCCTGCCCATGAGCGTGATGACCGTACTGCTCGGCCTGCCGCTGGAGGACCATGAGATCCTCAAGCACTGGACAGATGTCTGGGTCCTACCCTTCTCCCACGCCATGACGCCCGAACAGGAAATGTATGTCGCCAAGGAAGGCATTGCCCTGCAGCAATATCTGCTGGCGGCCATGGACGAAAAGCGCCAGAACCCCAAGGAAGACCTGCTGACCTTGTTGGTCCAAAGCCGCCGGGAAGATGGCAGCGAGCTGACCACCCACGAAATGCTGGGCTTTGCCGAACAGGCTGTTGTCGGTGCCAATGAAACCACCCAGAACGGCATTGCCATGGCCATGCAGATGCTGATTGAAAACCCCGGCATTGAAGAGCGGCTGCACGACGAGCCGGCCAAAATCCGCACCTTTGTAGAAGAATGTCTGCGGCTACAATCTCCCACCGCGGGTATGTATCGCACCACCACCTGTGACGTGGAAATGCATGCGGTGACCATCCCCGCAGAGTCCGTCGTGCATCTGCGTTTTGCTGCGGGTAACCGCGACGAACGCCACTTCCCCGAGCCCGGCAAGCTGGATTTGGATCGCCGTAACGCAGCCTCGCACCTGGCCTTCAGCCAGGCCGTGCATCATTGCCTAGGCGCCCCGCTGGCACGGTTGGAGTTGAACTTGTCCTTCCAGATTTTGCTGGAACGCCGCAAGAATTTCCGCTTTGCTTATGCAGAAGAAAATTACGACCATGTACCCGGCCTGGCCCTGCGCCAGCTTGAATATCTGTGGATCAAATCTGACCCCGCAGAAGCCGCCATGGACACCAACGCAGCCTGAGGGAGCACGCCATGAAAATCACGATCGACCCGGCCCTCTGCCGCAGCCGGGCCCGCTGCTATAATCTGTATACCGACCTGTTCCGCGAAGGGACTGACGGCAAAGGTGAAGTGATTATCACCGAAGATTTTGAAGATGAAGATCTGGTTGTCGATGCCACCTCAGCGGCCAATGCCTGCCCCGTGGGTGCCATTATCCTGGAATATTGATATAGCCTCTATATGGCTCACGGCAGTTCAGCTTGCTCACCTTGACACAAACCGCTCGTGCCGAGTGAATTGGCGCAACCGCGACAATTTGTATCGAGATACGGATATAGGTTTGTAGATCGTCGCCCACGTCCATGTGTTCATCCCTCGATAATCTGGCCTTGGTCGCGTAGCGGCAAAACAGTGGCCACCCACTGTTTTTAAAGGACTGATCCCCCGGAGGGAAACGAGCTATGCTCGTCGCCACTCGGGACGAACGGGACAAGCTGGAACCCGTCACCCCAATACGACTATGCTGGGGCTCGGGAGGAATGAAACAATGGCACAATTATTTTCAAAGCGGCTTCTACGCATGCTTGCTCTGATATTGCTGAGCACGTTTGTTCTTACAGACACTGATGCACATGCCGAACAACCAGAGGCCACCCCGGCGGGACGCGCTGAATTCAATACCACAGACAGCTATGACGGGAAGGCCCGCCCGTGGTCGAACCTGAACTTCAACAACGATCCGGATGACTTCCAGTTCGCGATCATGACAGACCGCACGGGCTATTTTCGCCCCGGTGTCTTTGGCGCCATCGTCAAGAAAGTGAACCTGCTGCGGCCTGAATTTGTCATGTCCGTGGGTGACTATATAGAAGGCCTGACGCTGGACCGCGGCATTCTGGAAGATGAATGGGCAGAGTTTGATGCGCTTGTCGCACCATTGGATGCCCCGCTCTTTGTGACGCCGGGGAACCATGACATTGCCAATGATGTGATGGAGGACATCTGGACAGAGCGCTCAGGGCGCAGCCACTACCACTTCCTTTACAAGAATGTGTTGTTCATTGTCCTGAACACGGAAGACCCGCCCTACCCTACGCCCGAGGTTCAGGCGATCTTTGATGAAGTAATACGATTACACAGCAAGGACCGTGCAGCCGCCCGCGCCTATGCCAAGGCGAACCCAGTATTGGGGCAATATTTTGGCGCCGCCGATCAGATGCGCCTTGGCGACATGCAACGTGACTGGGCGCTCGACGTCTTGAACCAACACAAGAATGTACGCTGGACGTTTATTTTCATGCACCGGCCGATCTGGCGAAAACCCACCGTTAATTTTGAGGCAGTGGAAGACGCCCTGGCTGATCGCGGCTACACCATGATGGCCGGGCACATTCATAACTACACCCATGAGACCCGCCAGGGGCGCGACTATATCTCGCTGGGCACCAATGGCGGGCGCTGGCCACCCTTCGACACCAAGGGTGCTATGGACCACATCACCTGGGTTTCCATGACCGATGACGGGCCTGTCTTTGCCAATCTGGTCGCCACAGGCATTCTGGAGAAAGACAAGATTCCCGATGTCATCCCCGGCCGGGAATTCTGCGGACCGGACTACGGCATCCTTTGCCAATATGGGGATGGGAAGAAATACCGGCCCACGCCGACGCCTGCAGAAGCGGAATAGGCAGAGTTAAGCGCCCAACACATCTTGGTAATAGGCTTTGGCCCCATCGCTGGCCAAGGGTAGCCACCGGCCGAACAGGGCTTTGAAGCCCGCGCCATGCTGGTCGGCAAAGGCCGGGTTGTGGTCGACTAAATCCAGTTCATTGGCAATGGTCAACTCAACAAAATCGTACAGCTGTGCTTTTGATGGGGTGATATCGTTCCCCGTGAAGCGGTCCCGAAACACACAGGGCCCACCGGGTGTTATCGTCGGGTAAGTCGCCTCGCGGTCGCAAGCGGCATAGAACCAGACAATGGCCTCTGCCGCTGCGCCAATTTGCGCGCGCAACACATCACGTTCATCCAGATCTTTCAACGAAAGGGCAAAACCATCGGTGCCATAGG
>JAURPT010000058.1 GCA_030836535.1 Alphaproteobacteria bacterium | reverse complement strand
GGATGGTGCTGGAAATTCACCCGAAGATGGAACAATGGGCCGATGATGACGGCATCAAGGCTGTTGTTATCGTTGGTGAGGGCGACCGCGGCTTCTGTGCGGGTGGTGATATCCTCTGGCTGCGCAATAACGGTTTGGAAGATCGTCCCACAGCTGTTGGCTTCTATTGGGACGAATACCGCCTCAACCGGTACATCAAGAACTACCCCAAGCCCTATATCGCATTCATTGACGGCATCACGATGGGGGGCGGCTGCGGCCTGTCCGTCCATGGTGACTTCCGCGTGGCGACCGAACGCACGGTCTACGCCATGCCGGAAACGGGTATTGGCCTGTTCCCGGACGTTGGCGGCACTTACTTTATGCCGCGCTGCCCCGGCAAAACTGGCATGTACAGCGCCCTGACTGGCGACCGGTTGAAGGCTGCTGATGCGGTTTATCTGGGTATTGCGACCCATTATGTGGGCTCAGAAAATGTCGATGCTGCGATAGCCGCACTGGCGGCTGCGGAGATTACCGACAATGCGTCCGTTGCTGCTGTTCTGGACGGCTTGAATGAAGAAGCAGGCCAGTCTGATGTTGAACTGCTGCAGGGGCAGATCGACGTGGCCTTTGCCGGTGATTCCGTTGAAGAAATCATGGAAGCGCTGGAAATCAGCGGCTCTGACTGGGCACAGAAGACCCTGAAGACTCTGAAGACCAAATCGCCGACCAGCGTCAAAATCACCTATCGCCAAATGCGCGAAGGGGCAGAGAAAGACTTCGACGCCTGCATGCAGATGGAATATCGCATTGTTTCACGTGTTATGGCGGCCCACGACTTCTATGAGGGCGTACGCGCTGTTATTGTCGACAAGGACAATGCCCCGAACTGGCAACCTGCAGAATTTTCGGCCGTGACGGATGAAGACGTCGCCGCCTATTTCGAACCGCTGGGCGACCAGGACCTGCATTTCGACAGACCTGTTGGCACCCGCGCTTAGCCCCGCGACCAGAACGACAAGGAAAAGGAATACACCATGGCAAAGATCGGCTTTATCGGCCTCGGTAACATGGGCGGCCACATGGCCCGCAATCTCATCAAGGCAGGCCATGACCTCAAGGCTTTCGACCTGTTTGAAGCCGCTGTTGAGCTGGCTGTCAGCCGTGGCGCAACCGCCGCTGCAACCGCCAAGGATGCAGCAACAGACGTAGACGTCGTTGTCTCGATGCTGCCTGCCGGCAAGCATGTACGCAGCGTTTATGTTGAAGATGATGCCCTGCTGGATGTCGTGGCACCCGGCACGCTGATTATCGACAGCTCAACCATCGACGTGCAGTCTGCCCGTGACGTGATTGCCGAGGCCACCAAGCGCGGCGTTGATATGATCGACGCGCCGGTGTCCGGCGGTGTTGGTGGTGCTGAGGCTGGCACGCTGACCTTTATGTGCGGTGGTACGGACGACGCTTTTGGCCGCGCCAAGGAATTCCTGGACATTATGGGCCAGAACATTTTCCACGCCGGTGCGGCTGGTAACGGTCAGGCTGCGAAAATCTGCAACAATATGCTGCTGGGCATTTGCATGATCGGCACTAGCGAAGCCTTCAACCTGGCGGACAAGCTGGGCCTGGATGCGCAGACCTTCTTCGATATTTCTTCCACAGCATCCGGCCAGAACTGGTCCATGACGTCATATTGCCCGGCACCGGGCCCGATCCCGACTTCTCCGGCTAATAACGACTATCAACCTGGTTTTGCCGTCGACATGATGCTCAAGGATTTACGTTTGGCCAAGGAAGCGGCTGAAAGCGTCAGCGCCCCAGTACCCCTGGGCAACGATTCAGAAGAGATCTATGGCAAGCTGTCTGACGACGGCCATGGCGGCCTGGATTTCTCCGGCGTGATCAAGATGTTAGCTGGCGAGCTTTAAACAGCAATACATCTCGCTTTTGATGGGCTGGTGACGTTGTCGCCAGCCCATTTTTTGTGTCGGAGCATGTGTATTCTGCCGTGCTTACCCCTATATTCAACAAATACGAGGGGAGGGTTCATTGCGCATAATGACTGGATGGTATCTGACACTGGCAAGCCTGTTGGCTGTGCTGCTGTTGAGCGCGCCTTCCCAAGCCAATGAGTATCGCTGTTTTGGTGACAATGACGAATGGTGCGCTTGGACGGTTCCCGAAAGTACCCCTGAGAAAGGCTGGGGCACGATATCGAAAGTGCGCCATCGTGGCCTCGTTGTCGAAACAGTCATTGACGCCCAGAACAATGTTGCAGCTTTGCGCGTCCGCGTGTCGCCTGTGACGGACCAGGAGACGGCGTCGGTGACCCTGTCCATTCGCAATGGCGAGCGGGATTGGCGCATGTGGCGCAACTTCACCGGCAATATGGAGCGGTTTGAAGAGACCATTACCCATTTTGTCTTGTCGCGCCAGGCGCTTGAATCGGCGCTTGAAGCACCGGCGGATGCGCAACTTTATGTCTTTGTTGAGCTTAAAAACGGCAAGCGCAGTCACAAGGTTTCCCACAAGGTTCCCGTGGCGCCGTTGGGGCAGGCCCTGCGATTTGCCCGCATGGGTGGGTCCTGACCACTACATCTTGTGGGGAAGGGGCTAGGGAATACCAAGCGCGCTGCTAATCGTCTGAAATCAGCCAAATTAATTGGACTCTGTTGATCTCAATCATTTGTGTTTGAATCGCGAAACCATTAGGGTGCGAGGTCAAAACGCAGGGAATGCGTCAGTGGCAGGATGACAGACCAGCATGGACTACGAAGCCAAGTTTGAAGAAGCAATCGGTGCCCTCAAGTCTGAGGGGCGCTATCGCGTATTCATGGATATTGCACGCCGCAAGGGCGCTTTCCCCAATGCGCGGCATTATGGTGACGGCGGCGAACGCGACATCGTTGTCTGGTGTTCCAACGACTATCTCGGCATGGGCCAGCACCCGGACGTGATTGCGGCGATGGAAGAAGCGTTGCACACCAATGGCGCTGGTGCTGGCGGTACGCGCAATATCAGCGGTACAAACCACTACCACGTGCTGCTGGAAGATGAACTAGCAGATCTGCATAACAAGGAAGCAGCCTTGCTGTTTACCTCGGGTTACATTTCCAATGATGCAACGCTGAGTACTATTGCCAAAATCCTGCCGGGCTGTGTGGTTTATTCCGACGAATTGAACCACGCGTCCATGATCGAAGGTGTACGCCATTCTGGTCAGAAGAAGTTGATCTTCCGGCATAATGATGTGGAGCACCTTGAAGAATTACTGGCGCAGTCAGACCCCAATGTGCCCAAGATCATTGCCTTTGAATCTGTCTATTCCATGGATGGTGACATCGCGCCCATCGAAGCCTTTTGCGACCTGGCAGATAAATACAACGCCCTGACCTATCTGGACGAAGTTCATGCGGTTGGCCTCTACGGCCAGCGTGGTGGCGGTGTTGCTGAGCGTGAAGGCCTGATGGAGCGTGTCTCGATCATTGAAGGCACCCTGGGCAAGGCCTTTGGTGTGATGGGCGGTTATATTACCGGGTCACGTAATGTGATTGACGTTGTACGCTCTTATGCTTCCGGCTTTATCTTTACGACGTCTCTGTCGCCGGTACTGGCGGCGGGCGCACTGGCGAGTATTCGCCATCTCAAGACAGCAAACCACCTGCGCGAAAAGCACCAGGAGCGGGCAGCCCGATTGAAGGATTTGTTCCGTGAAGCTGACCTGCCGGTGATGGAATCGGTCAGCCACATTGTGCCGCTGTGGGTTGGTGACCCGACCCTGTGCAAGCAGGTGTCTGACGCGCTGATGGATGAATTCGGCATCTATGTGCAGCCGATTAACTATCCGACGGTACCCCGTGGGACAGAACGCCTGCGCTTTACGCCAAGCCCCAACCATACCGATGAAATGATGGCCGACCTCGTGAGTGCCCTCAATATCGTTTGGGAACGCCTCAAGATCACCCGCGCTGCATAAGTAGCCTCGCCTGATTAGTCATCACGCCCTATACTGCGCGCATGACTATCATTGACGTTGATCACGACATTCTGGCCAAGCGCGATGTACTGATCTCTCGGTTGGAGCAAATCCTGCCGAGTGACTGCCTGTTGTGCCATGAGGACCAGTTGCGGCCCTATGAGGCCGACGCCCAAACCATGCACAAGCAAACGCCTATGGCGGTGGTTTTGCCGGAAACAACAGAGCAGGTTTCAGCTACCCTCGCATTGTGCAACGAATTGGGCATCAAGGTCGTACCCCGTGGGGCAGGGACGGGCCTTTCGGGTGGTGCCTTACCTCTTGCCGACGGGGTGCTCATTGGCCTGGCCAAGTTCAACAATATTGTCGACATCGACTATGACAATCGCTGTGTTGTGGCCCAACCAGGCGTCACCAATCTGGCGATCAGCGATGCTGTGCGGGATGATGGCTATTATTACGCACCGGACCCTTCAAGTCAGATTGCCTGCACTATCGGCGGTAATGTGGCTGAAAATTCCGGCGGGGTGCATTGCCTGAAATACGGGTTGACGACCAACAATGTGTTGGGCGTTGAAATGGTGCTGATGACGGGCGAGGTCGTGCGTTTTGGTGGCAAACACCTTGATGCCGATGGTTACGATCTGTTGGGGGTGATCACCGGCTCAGAAGGCCTGTTGGGCGTGATCACCGAAGTGACCGTGCGCATATTGCCTGAGCCTGAAACGGTGCGCGCGCTGCTGCTGGGCTTCAATTCCTGCGAAGACGCTGGTGCCTGTGTGGGCGCCGTTATTGCCGAAGGCATCATTCCCGCAGGCATGGAGATTATGGACCGGCTGACCATTGATGCGGTGGAAGACTATTGCCACCCTGGCTATCCGGATGCTGAAGCGGTGTTGATTGTAGAGCTGGACGGACCGGCGGCTGAGGTCGATTACCTGATAGAACGCGTGACAGCGCTGGCGGAGGAAAACTCGGCCACTTCCATCAGTACGTCTCAGTCGGAAGAAGAACGCCTGCGTTTCTGGCAGGGCCGCAAGGCAGCCTTTCCAGCGGTCGCTCAGTTGCGGCCAGACTATTACTGCATGGACGGTACGATCCCCCGCGGCAAATTGCCGGAAGTGCTCGCGCGTATGAGCGAAATGGCCGCCGAAAAAGACCTTCTGGTGGCCAACGTCTTCCATGCCGGGGATGGTAATTTGCATCCCTTGATTTTGTACGATGCCAATGTGCCCGGTGAGATGGCCAAGGCTGAAGAACTTGGTGCGGAAATCCTCAAACTATGCGTCGCTGTTGGCGGCGTGCTCACTGGGGAGCATGGCGTGGGCACAGAAAAGCGCGACCTGATGCCGGAAATGTTCTCGGAGGCGGATCTGGAGCACCAACAGCGCGTTAAATGCGCTTTCGACCCAGAAGGCTATCTGAATCCCGGAAAGGTATTCCCGACCCTGCATCGCTGTGCCGAGTTGGGCCGTATGCATATTCACCGCGGCCAGGTGCCGTTTCCTGACCTGCCACGCTTCTAGGCTGCATCATCATGACAGAAACGCTGCAGCCGCAAACGCCGGACCAATTGCTTGAGGTTATCGCCTGGGCCAATGCTGAAAATGCCACACTGAATGTGCGTGGCTTTGGTACGAAATTGGGCTTGGGTGAGGCCGTCGAGGCAAGCCATATGCTTGATATGTCAACCTTTTCGGGCATTGTGAATTATGAACCTGAGGAACTGGTACTGACCTTGGGGTCGGCTACGCCGATGGCAGAGCTGGAGAATCTGTTGGCAGAGAATCGCCAAATGTTGGCGTTCGAACCGCAGGACTGGGGCTGGGCGCTCGGCCGTGAAAGTGCCTCGGGTACGATTGGTGGTGCCATGATGGTATCGAGTAATGGACCGCGCCGTTTCAAGGCGGGTGCTGCACGCGATCATTTGCTGGGCTTAAAGGCGGTCAGTGGCCGGGGAGAGGCTTTTGCTGCTGGTGGTCGTGTGGTCAAAAATGTCACGGGATACGACCTTTCCAAATTGATGGCCGGTAGCTATGGCACCTTGGCGGCGGCGACGGAGCTGACCCTTAAGGTTTTACCCGCACCGGAGAAAACCTACACGCTGCTTGTCTACGGGCTTGATGTTGAGCCCGCTATGGCTTTGATGAGGGCCCTGGCCAACACGCCATATGATGTTAGCGGGCTTGCGTATGTGGCGGCGCACACCGCCAGCTTGTCTTCTGTATCCTATGTTCGGGACCGACAGATGTCGGTCCTTGGGGCGCGGATTGAAGGGCTGCAGATATCCGTGCATCACCGTCTGCAGGCGCTCAAGGAAATGCTGACAGGTGCGCAGGAAATCGATGAGTTGCGTACGCACAATTCAGTCGCCTTCTGGCAGGAGGTGCGGGACATAAAGCTTCTGCCGAATCTGGCAGGTGACGTGTTGTGGCGCGTCTCTGCGCCGCCGTCCGCGGCTGCAAGCATCGTTGCGCAATGCCAGCCGGACCATTGGGTGGCAGACTGGGCTGGTGGGTTGATCTGGCTGCATTATGACCGCGCGGATGCGGGGCAGGCAGAGGTTGTCAGAACGTCTGTTCAGGCGGGTGGGCAAGCAATGTTGGTGCGGGCACCAGATGATTTACGCAACGCCATTCCCGTATTTCAGCCGCTGCCGCAGGGTTTGGCTACGCTGAACCGACGGGTGAAAGAAAATTATGATCCCAACGGGGTGCTTAACCCTGGTCGAATGGGGGTCTGACTATGCAGACGAATTTTACGCCTGATCAGCTTGCTGACCCCATGCTCGAGGCCTCCGAAAAGGCCCTGCGCGCCTGTGTACATTGTGGTTTCTGTTCGTCTTCTTGTCCTACCTACAATTTGTTGGGGGACGAACTCGATAGTCCCCGTGGGCGCATCTACCTGATCAAGGATATGCAGGAGAATGACAAGCCGGCCAGCGACACGGTGGTGACCCATCTGGACCGATGCTTGTCTTGTCTTGCCTGTCAGGATATTTGTCCGTCCGACGTGACCTATATGCATCTTATCGACGGTGCCCGGTTGCACATTGAAAAGACCTATAAACGTCCGAGGCCGGAGCGCATACTGCGATGGCTTATTGGATTTTCCATGCCGCGCCCCAAGGCGTTTGCCTGGCTGATGCGCCTGGCTGGTTTGGCCAAACCTTTCAAGGCCATGCTGCCTGGTCGCTTGTCTTCGATGGTTGCGCAGGCACCCAAGGTGAAGACGGCAGGGCTTTCAGGTCGCAATGATATTTTCGATGCACCGAATGCCAAGGGGCGTGTAGCGCTCTTGGCTGGCTGTGTGCAACAGGCGGTGGGCGACCATATCAATATGGCTACAATTCGCTTGCTCAACAGGCATGGCTATTCGGTGACACTTCTGCGCGAAAGCCAGTGTTGTGGTGCGGTGAACCATCATTTGGGCCAGGAAAGCCCTGCTCTGGCTCGCGTGCAGGCAAATGTTGAAGCCTGGTCAACGATGATGGAGCAGGAAGGTAGCTTTGATGCCATTATCGCCAATGCGTCAGGCTGTGGGACCATGCTGAAGGATTATGGCTTCGTGCTGCGCAATGAGCCGTTGGCTGACAAGGCGGCCAATATTGCGGCATCTACGCAGGATATTTCCGAGTTTCTAGCTACTTTGCCGCCATTGGACATGACCCAACCTGTCTCCCGTGTGACCTATCAGGCTGCTTGTTCCCTGCGCCATGGGCAGGGCATTATCGACCAACCCTTGCAATTGCTGCTGGATGCTGGGTTTGAGGTGTCGCAACCCGCCAACCCCAACCTCTGTTGCGGGTCTGCAGGGTCATACAACATGCTGCAGCCAGAGATTGCCGCCCAGCTTGGAGACAATAAGGCCGCGGCAATCGCCAAGACCGAACCGGAGATTGTGGCTAGTTCCAACCTGGGCTGTATGGTTCAGTTGCAGGAACGGGTGGAGGCACCTGTGGTGCACCTTGTAGAGTTGTTGGATTGGGCATCAGGCGGCAAAAAGCCAGAAGGGGTGAGTGGTCATGACTGAAGGTGTCTACAAGGTTGTCGGGTCGCTGGCCTCGCCATTTTCGGTCAAGATGCGGGCCATCTTCCGCTATCGGCGAATTCCCCATGTCTGGCACCTGCCGGTCGGTAATATTGCCGAGGCCACCAAACATGTACGGCCGCCGATCATTCCTAAGGTGCATTTTCCTGAGGAGGCTGACGACATCTGGCATGTCGATTCCTCGCCGTTGGCTTATGCATTGGAACAACGCCACAGAGAGCGCTCCATCCTGCCGTCCGACCCTGTGCAGGCTGTGCTGGCCCATATTCTGGAAGACTTTGGCGACGAATGGGGCACCAAGATGATGTTTCATTACCGCTGGCAGGACAAAGAAAAGGGGGGTGACCGGGACCGAGTCGGTTGGTGGATGTCCTATCCCGGATCGGGGCCTTCGACAGATGAAGACCTCGCCCAGAAGACACGGGATTTCTATGAGTGGCAGATCCCTCTCTGGCCCGTCGCCGGGATTGAACCTGGCAATGTCCCGCTCATTGAGGAAATGTATCGGCAGATCCTGGACGCCTGGGAAGACGTGCTCAGGGAGCATGAATTCCTGTTTGGCTCTAGGCCCTCTCTGGGGGACTTTGGCTTTTACGGCCAGCTTTACCAATGCCTGCAGAATTATGCGTCTGGCGATATTATGCGCGAACGCTGTATGCGTCTGCCAGCCTGGCTCAGCATTATGGATGATGCCGGTGGTGTTGAAGGCGATTGGGTGGACCCCACTGCCCCCCTGAACAAGGGCGTACAGAAGCTGCTTTGGCTGGCGGGGGAAGTCTACTTACCCTATCTGGATGCGACCCAAAAAGCGTTTGCAGCCGGAGAAGATCGTTTGCAATTTGAGGGGCTGGGCATGGTCCATGAACAAACGCCGATGAAATATCATGCACGGTGTCTGGATGTTATTCGAGAACGTGTGCAACTCTTATCGGACGAAGATAAAGCGCGGTTATGGGACCTGCTTGTCGAGACGGACTGTAAAAAATATCTGCTCACCGACATGTGAATAACGCCCCATTTGCGTTTATCAGTGAGACTTATATACTCTCCGCCGGGTTGGAAGTGTGGCATACCGGAGGGGCACCATGCCGATAGCGTATGTCTACGACGAAGCAACAGGTGTTGTCATGACGACAGCAAGCGGTGTGTTGACGGTCGAAGATTTTCTCGAAGAGCTCAAACGCCAGCGTCTGGATGATGATATACCAAAGAACACCCCTGGTCTTGTCGACTTGCTCGAGGTAGAGCGCGTGGATGTCGGCCAGGGTCTTAGTGCGCTTATTCAGATCGTTGATGAAACGGTAGATGCTCGTGGCTATGCAAATGTGGCTTTGCTGGTGCGTGACCCAGCGCTGAGACAACTGGCCGAACTGATATCTTCCGGTTCGAAGTCAGCTGAATCGGCTATCATTTACGAAGTGTTTAAGGAGCGGGAAGACGCCCTTGCCTGGTTAAAAAGTGAACCGTGCCACCCCGCCCTGACGCAATCTAGCGGCAAGTAAGCATTTGTAGTTGCCGGTTTTCATGACTTCGCCCCCATCGTGAACTTGAAGATCACGACACCTGCCGCCATCGAGGCAAAGAAAATCATTGTTTGTTGCATGCCGAAAGCAAGCCCTGTGATCGCGGGTCCCGGGCAATAGCCTGCCAGCCCCCAACCTGCGCCAAAGAGAACAGCGCCTGTTATCAACCGCACATCTATGTCGCGGCGTGATGGCACCTGGAATGCATCAGCAAAGAGCGGCTTGGCGTTCTTCATGACCAGTTGATAGCCAATCGCATAGACAGCCACGGCACCACCCATCACGAATGCCAGGGACGGGTCCCATTCGCCAAAAAAATCCAGAAAACCCACAATCTTGGCGGGGTTGACCATGCCTGCAACAGATAGGCCAATTCCAAACACAATACCTGCGATCAGGCCTGTCAGTTTCTCACCCATTGTTATGCTCCCACCACATGGCGAATGACAAAAACGGTCAGTGCACCAGCACCCATGTAGAAGAGTGTTGAGATGATTCCACGGGGTGAAAGGCGGCTGATGCCGCAGACACCGTGACCACTGGTGCAGCCACTACCCAACTGGGTACCGAAGCCAACCAACAGGCCTGCACCAATCAATTCCGGCAGCCCTGCCTCAATTTTGATGGCAGCTACGTCACCCCCTGCAATGGCCCAGATAAAGCCACCACCGATGAGGCCGAGTACAAAGAGAATGCGCCAGCCATTGGCACTTTGATCGGTGGACATCACACTGCCGAAAATACCGCTGATGCCAGCCATGCGGCCATTGAGCCACAGCAAGAGCAGCCCTGCCGTGCCGATGAGGATGCCGCCTATAAGGGCGGTCCAGGGAGTGAAGTTGATGATCGTCATGGAATCCTCCAGTTACGACTAAATAACGGGGTCAAAACCATCTGCGTGGACAATCTCACGCAATTGCTTGACCGCTTCATGGGTGGAAATGAATACCCGGCCCGGGGTCAGGTGTTCGAGAAAATCGGTGCGGGAAAGCCGGTCCATGATCGGCCCTTTTACTTCGGCCAGGTGCAGGGTCACGCCCGCCTGGTGGAAGTTGTCGATCAGCTGTTCCAGCGTTTCCATGGCGCTGGTATCGATGAAATTCACCGCGCTGCAGATCAGCACAATCTGGCTGACCTCGGGGTTATCGGCGACAATTTCCTGCACCCGTGTTTCCAGATAGGCCGTATTGGCGAAATACAGATTCTCGTCGACGCGCAGTAACAGGATTTCCGGGTCAGTTCGCACCTCGTGCCGTAACACATTGCGGTAGTGCTCTGTATAGCCAACCTGGCCGACAATGGCCATATGGGGGCGGCTTGTGCGCCACAGGAACAGCACCAATGAGAGCACGACGCCTGCCAGAATGCCTGCCTCAATGCCTACGGCCAACACAACAATGATGGTCGCCACCTGAGCACTGCCGTCTGACTTGGAATATTGCCAGGAATGTTTGATCGACTTGAAGTCGATGAGGCTGGCAACGGCAACCAGAATGATCGCGGCCAGAATGGCGCGGGGGAGGAAATAAAAAAGCGGTGTCAGGAAGGCGACAGACAGGCCCACCAGCGTTGCCGTGATGATGGACGCTAGGGGCGTTGCGGCCCCGGCGGCAAAGTTGACCATGGAACGCGAAAAACCGCCGGTGACCGGATAACCGCCAGTAAAGCCCGCCCCAATATTGGCCATGCCCAGGCCCATGAGCTCCTGGTTCGGGTCGATTTTCTGGCGACGTCTGGCGGCAAGGGCCTTGGCCACGGAAACCGATTCCATATAGCCGACCAGACCAATCAAGGCGGCAGAAGGCAGCAGGCTGAGCCATAAAGCCTGATCAAAGAAGGGAGTGGACACATCCGGCAGGCCAAGAGGGATATCCTTGACGATGGCGACATTGTTGGTTTCCGATAGACCCAGAGACGTGGTCAGTACGGTACCGAAGAAAACAACTACAAGAGGGCCTGATTTGGTCAGAAGCTGGATCAGGAAGGGGGACAGGCTTCGTTTCTCCAGAATTTTCTGCAGTGGTCCGCGCATCCAGACCATGAGCAGAATAGCTCCAAGCCCCAGGGCAAAGGCGGTGAGGTTGGTTTCGCTCAATTCGCCGACAATGCCTGTAACTGTATCAACTGTACTGCCACGAGGAACGGAGACGCCAAACAAGTGCTTGACTTGTGACAAGCCGATAACGAAGGCGGCCGCACTGGTGAAACCGGATAGTACCGGGTGGGACAGGAAGTTCACCAGAAAGCCAGCCCGCATGGCGCCAAGTGCCAACAGGACCAGGCCATTCAACAGCGCCAGCACGGCTGCAGCGGCAATATATTCGCCGCTGGAGGCGCCTTCAGGCAACGCGGCACCCAGCGCGGTTGCCGTCATCAGGGAGACAATGGCGACCGGCCCAACTGCGAGTGCCCGGCTGGTGCCGAAAATGCCATACAAAACCAGCGGTGCCATGCTGGAATACAGCCCGATCTGTGGGGGTAGCCCTGCCAACATGGCATAGGCCATGCTTTGGGGAACAAGCATAATTGCCGTGATCAACCCTGCCATAAGGTCAGATGGCAGGTCATCCCGCTGATAGCCTTTACCCCAGTCGAGAATGGGAATTAATTGTGTGAGCCGGCTCATCATCAGTCCTCAGCACAAAAGACGGTATAGAGGGCTTCGATGATTGGCAGTACATCGGTACGCGCCAAGCGGTAATAGACGGTCGTGCCTTCACGTCTTGTTGCGACGATGCCGTCGTCACGCAGTCGGGCAAGATGCTGCGAAACTGTAGGCTGACGCAAGTGCAGGATATCAACCAGTTCGTTCACAGAATGCTCACCGCCTGAGAGCTTGCAAAGAATCAACAGGCGCTGTTCATGGCTGATACTCTTGAGAAAGTCAGTCGCGCGGCGGGCATTGGCCTGCATCACGTCCAACGGAATGGGTGTTAATATATTCATAAATTTGAATATACAAAATATTGAATGTAACGCAAGTGTTATCGCTGCAAGGGAAGCCGATGATGGCATTCCTGCGGGAATGGATGCAGAGTATGGCTCTTATGCGATCAACTGATGGAGAGGGAAGATGACCGCAGACACCTTATTTATGTTAGCGAATTACAGCGTGATGCCATTCTGGCTGTTGTTGATTGTCGCACCCAGAGCGAAGGTCACAGACATGCTGGTGCATTCGGGCCTTGTGCCGATGGTGCTTGGGATTACCTATTCGGCCCTATTGCTGAATTCAATGGTCGGAAATGCACCCGAGGGCGGTGGCATGGGATCGCTGGATGCACTGATGATCAGTTTCAGCCAACCGATGGCGGTTGTAACGGGCTGGGTCCATTACCTCGCTTTTGACCTGTTTGTCGGTGCCTGGATTGCTCGTGATGCCGCGCGCATGGGGATTCATCACTTCTCGATCATTTTACCCTTGATCCTTACCTTCGTGGCGGGGCCTGCGGGTCTTCTTTTCTATCTGCTGCTGCGCTACGCGTGGAAGCGACGTTTCCAGCTTACAGAGGTCGCCATATCTGACTAGACTGTTGGCAAAGGGCGGTTGTTCAGGACGGTCGCCCGCTTTTCTGCCAATCATTCAAGGGAAGCGAGACAATGGCATTTGGATTTGAATCAACGACCGACGAGGTACTCGACGATATCGACCTGTCCGGGCGGCGCGTGCTGATCACAGGCGCATCCGGTGGCCTGGGTGAAGAAACGGCCCGAGCAATGGCCGCCAAAGGCGCGTTGATCACCATCACGGCACGCGATATGGCCAAGGGTGAGGCCGCCGCCGAAAAAATTCGTCAATCGACGGGCAACCAGAATATTGATGTACGGGAGCTGGAGCTCTCCGTGCCGGACAGTGTCCGGGCATTTGCGGCAGGTTATCTGGCTAATCATGACAGCCTGGATTTGTTGATCAACAATGCCGGTGTCATGGCCTGCCCATTGGCGCGCACGGCAGAAGGCTGGGAGCTTCAGTTCGCGACAAACCATATTGGTCACTTCCTGCTGACTAACCTGCTATTGCCCGCACTCAAAAAATCAGCGGCCGATGGGCGCAAACCGCGTATTGTAAACCTGAGCTCGGCGGCACACCGCTTTGGCTTGGTCGACTTTGATGACATCCATTATAACAGCCGTGACTATGACAAGTGGAATGCCTATGGCCAGTCCAAGACGGCCAATGTGTTGTTCTCTGTTGAGTTGACCAAGCGTCTGGCGAATGATGGCATTACAGCCAATGCCCTGCACCCCGGCGGTATTCAGACAGACCTGGGCCGCCATCTAACGCCAGAGGATATTGAAGCCTTGATGTCCCGCGTGCCGGTAAATGAGCCAGAAGAAGAACCTGCACCGCTGCAGATGAAGACAGTGCCGCAAGGTGCTGCGACCACCTGTTGGGGGGCGACGACAGCCGAACTGGAAGGCAAAGGCGGGTTGTATCTGGATGATTGCCAGATTGGTGATCCGGAACCCTATGCTGTCGATGAAGCGGCCGCTAGCCGTCTTTGGACGGTTACAGAAGAGCTGCTGGGCGAGACCTTCAACCCATAATCTGCTCGATGTCTTGAAAGAAGAGCCCTCGGTTTTTGCCGAGGGCTTTGTATTACATCTCCCAGCCACCAGCAGCGGGGGTGACGTGGCCGGTCAGGAAGTCGCTTTCGTCGCCCGCGTAAAAGGCGATGAGGGCCGAAATTTCCTCCGGCTTACCTAGGCGGCCCAGCGGGATGTTCTTGACCATCTTGGCGTAGGCTTCTTCATTGGCCAGCAACTCGGGCGGGAAGTAGTCCGGGTTCTCCACATAGTTGGGGGCGATGGCATTCACCTGAATATTGTGGCGCGCCACTTCCTGAGCCAGTGAGACGGCAATGCCATTGGCGGCGGCTCGGGCCGCAACATACATGGAATAATTGGCCAGGCCGTGGAACACACTGGCCGATGTCATGAAGATGATCTTGCCTTTTTTACGTTCCTTCATCTGCGGCAGGACAGCGCCAGACATGACGAAGGGCTCAACGACCATGGCCTCCAACCCGTCGCGCATATCCTGCGGGTCGGCAGCATCAACAGCGGCGCGGATGGCCGGGTAGGCATCGTTATTGACCAGCACATCCACCTGATCTGCTTCGGCCACAATGTCAGCCGCACTCGTCGCGCCGACGGCGCGGTATTCGGGATTGTCTGCCCTGAACTGTGCCAACACGTCTGCATCTGCGAAAGTCGGGTCGCTGACAATGACGTTGGCGCCTTTGTCTGTCAGGTATTTGCTGGCGACCAGCCCTACAAAATGGGTGACATTGGTGATGAGGATATTTTTGCCGTTGAGCATGATTAGCCTTTGTTTCGTGCGTCGAGTGAGAGTTTGGTGTCGCTGTCCCGCAGATACCATAGCAGGAACATGGCTGCCAGCACCGGAACACCCGTGAAGAAAAGGTGATTGCCGGGGTCATAGGGTGCCAGCATGCGCGGAATCGTCGAGAGTGTAGAGACAGAATGGATGGCGAAAGCCAAGGCGTAAGAAACGCGTTTCTGGAACCCTGCCAGCACAGAAAGCGCCACCAGGCATTGCAGAACACCAAGGATGTAGGAGAAATTCTGCGTCAGGCCATCAATCCCGTAAAAGTGCGAAAAGATGTCAGCTGCCGTATCCGGCAGGACAAATTTTTCCACCCCCCCCACTGCAGCATAAACAAGCCGATGGTGATGCGTAGGATAAGCAGCGGTATCTGCAGTCGTTGATCTGTTTCGTTCATGGTTGTGATCTTCCCTTGGTTTCAGCCCTTGTCTAAGGCCATCGTTCCCCTTGCAGTGTGATGGCCTCAGGACTATGTTCCCGACAGATTACAGGTTGCACACAGGGTATCACCATGTTCAAGGGCTCAATCACAGCATTGATCACGCCGTTCAAGGATGGGGCAGTCGACGAAGCTGCTTTCCAGGCCTTTGTGGAATGGCAGATCGATCAGGGCACGCATGGGCTGGTGCCGGTGGGTACAACCGGTGAAAGCCCCACACTGAGCCACAATGAGCACAAGCGGGTTGTCGAGCTTTGCATCGAGGCCGCAGCAGGGCGTGTGCCGATCATTGCGGGCGCCGGCTCCAACAGCACGGATGAGGCTATTCACCTGACCCAGCATGCCAAGGGGGCAGGTGCGGATGCCGCCCTTATTGTGACACCGTATTATAACAAGCCGACCCAGGCCGGCCTGTACGCACACTTCAAGGCGATCCATGATGCCGCGGACATTCCGCTGTTCATCTACAATATTCCTGGCCGCAGCGTGATCGATATGTCAGTCGATACCATGGCAGAGTTGTTCAAGCTGCCCAATATTGTCGGTGTCAAGGACGCGACAGGTGACCTTGCCCGCGTCAGTCTGCAGCGCTGGAAAGTGGGTGAAGAGTTCATCCAGCTGTCTGGCGAAGATGCCACTGCACTGGGGTTCAACGCCCATGGTGGCCATGGTTGCATATCCGTAGCGGCCAATATTGCTCCGGCACTGTGCGCCCAGATGCAGGAAGCATCCCTGGCCGGAAATTATGCGACAGCCCTGTCCATTCAGGACAAGCTGATGCCATTGCATACTGCGCTGTTTGTTGAAAGCAATCCGGCCCCAGCCAAATTCGGTGCTAGCCTGCTGGGCCTGTGCCAGGAAGAACTGCGCTTGCCGCTTGTAAAGGTCAGTGAGCCAACTCAGAACCTGATGCGCGAAGCCATGACCATTGCTGGTATTCTCTGATGGCGGCTGCCCGAAAAAAGAACAAGGATTTTGACGGGCAAATGGTGGCGGACAACCGCAAGGCTCGGCACGAATACTTTATAGAAGATACCTTAGAAGCCGGCATCATGCTCGAGGGCTCCGAGGTGAAGTCCTTGCGCAATGGCGAGGCGACAATTGCTGAATCCTATGCCGAGATTGTCGAGGGTGAGATGTTCCTCGTGAACGCTTATATCCCCATGTATCAGGAGGCAGGCCGCTTTAACCACGAGACCCATCGCCCGCGTAAGCTATTGCTGCACAAGCGGGAAATTGAACGCCTCGGCGGGCAAATCAAAAAGGCCGGTATGACTATCGTGCCGCTGCGGCTTTATTTCAACAAGGATGGCCGGGCAAAGCTTGAACTGGGCATTGCCAAGGGCAAGAAGCTGCATGACAAGCGGCAGACCTCCAAAGACCGTGATTGGAAGCGGCAACAAGGCCGATTGTTGCGAGAAAAGGGTTAGCTCCGGGTTTCCACTATGTGTGACGAAATTACACTGCTGGGCAAACTCAAGGAAAAGCTGATTCAGCGAAAGCAGGAATGGGCGCGGGATGGCAGACTGCTAACCGGCAACCAGAAGCTGGAAGACAGGGATAGCCGCTTACCGCGTGGCCAGCGCCTTG
>JAURPT010000057.1 GCA_030836535.1 Alphaproteobacteria bacterium | reverse complement strand
CTGACACTAGGAGCAGATGTTCCTGCCTGTTTGGCGGGGTGCCCGGTTATTGCTCGCGGTGTTGGAGAAGAGCTGACGCCGGTCGCGATTCCAACATGTGGCCTTTTATTGGTGAACCCTGGTGTAAACTTGGCTACGCCAGATGTTTTCAATGTCTATAGGCAGTCGAGCACTTCTTTTGATCAGCAAGTGCCGTTTCCGGCATGCACTGATGCCTATGAAGATCTGCTGGAGGCTCTTGGGAAGCGTCGCAATGCTCTGCAGTCGTCTGCTGAAAAAGTGGTACCCCTCATTGGTGACGTTCTGGCCTGTCTGCGTGCACTAGAGGGGACTGGCCTAGTGCGTATGAGCGGCAGCGGCGCGACCTGTTATGCTTTGTTCCCGAATTTGGAAGATGCCAAAGAGGCAGAAAGCATTATGCAGACAAAGCATCCGGAATGGTGGTGCTTGGCAAGCGTGATTTAAGGAGCAAAGCCTTGACGTTCTTCAGAGTCTTCATGGTGCTTATGTGCGGTGTTCCGGCCTTCCCGACGCAGGGTTGGGCAATCAACGACCTGGAGCGAACATGGGTTCATGCGCTGGTTGCTATGCCTTCCGAGAAGGCTAGAGAATCGCATTATTTCCGCATGGATACAGATAAAGGCCGCAAAATACTGGGTAACTATCGGGGTGAAAAGTTACCGGTGCTCGTCTATCTGCATGGCTGTACCGGCTTTTCAAAACGGGATAGAAAATTCATCCGAAAAATTGCCGAGCGAGGATTTCTCGTCATCGCGCCAGACAGCATGGCGCGCGCTTATCGGCCGCGGCAGTGTGACCCGGATTCCAAGCGTGGCGGCCTGAGTCCCTGGGTGTTTGATTTTCGCCAAGCGGAGATCAATTACGCAGTCGACCAACTATGGGAAAAGCCTTGGGCAGATTGGAACAATTTGTTTCTGATGGGTGTGAGTGAAGGTGGCGCAGCAACGGCACTGTACAGGGGCGATTTCTTTCGCGCTCGAATTATCACCCAATGGACATGCCAGGGGGCGCCTCTCATTCGGGGGCTGGAGGCCCAGCCAGATGTGCCTGTATTGGCCATCGTTCAACGGAACGACCCCTGGTACCAGAACAAGCGTACAGACCAGCGGGGTGATTGTGGTGCCTATTTCGGTATTAGATCTGGCTCCAAGTCCATCATTCTGGAGGATGGCAAGAAGCATAACGTTCTCAAGAGTGCTGGCGTGTTTGAGGAAGTCATGGAATTTTTGCGGGAAAATATCGGTGGTTCACGGCGTTAAGGGGCTGGAAACAAATTATCGGTCCTGTCGAGCAGGTAATATCCCAGCAACGACAACCAGGACCGAACGGCCCTGTCTACCATGTATAAATTGTGGCTAACGTTGAAACGCCATCGAGCACCCTCGGGTAGGGTGCGAAAATCAACAGGGTAGGGCGTGATATTTTCCCAGCCTATTTTTCTGAATACGCCGACAGACCGTGGCATGTGCGAGGCCGATGTAACAAGCACCCATTTTTCATCGGGTTTTGGCTGTACCAGCTTCATCGTGAACAGAGCGTTTTGCCAGGTATTGCCAGCCTTGCCCTCGCGAATAATCCTGTTGTCGGCAATGCCCAGTTCTGTGAAATAGCGCGCTGCTGCATCGGCTTCAGACAGAGTGTCTGACGGCCGCCACTTTCCGCCGGAGAAGACCAATTTAGATTTGGGGAATTACTGAGCAAGTCGCAAGGTTTCGGTCATCCGTTCTGCCTGGCCGGCAATGCTGGCCCGATCACGCTGCTCAGATATTTGTGGGTTTACTGTTCCTCCCTATACGACAAAGCCTGCGACGTCTTCAGGTAGCCTTGGGACAGGAAAGCGGTCTTCCAATGGCTGAAGCAGCATATGATGAAGGGGTAAAACGGCCATGGCTGCCAGCAGAACGAGCGCTGTTCGCGAGACAGCTTTACCCACTTTGGAATGTGGTCTGATCCACTGCCACACCAGGCCCAGGACCGCAGCGGCGAACAGGATGTTGGAAAGCTGGAGAAGAGGCGATAGTGCTGAGAGAAATCCGGACATGGGTTTTCAAGATTTGTTGCGGCTGCAAGCTCAGCCTAGCACAGGCAGTCTGTATATCCTGTGACATGTGTATCTTTTGTACGTGGAACAGTTAAAAGTCGTTGAACCAAAAGGCTGTTCTGACTATGGTCTCGCCGCGCGACTGATGGGGCGTAGCCAAGTGGTAAGGCATCGGGTTTTGATCCCGTGTACCGTAGGTTCGAATCCTACCGCCCCAACCAGCCAAAACTTCCAAAAAGCAATGTCCTGGCCGGGGCGGATGATCCGTGACCCGTTTATTCAGCCGGGTAAACGAGGCCGAGCGTTTCTGCCACCAGGGCAGGCCGGTCGTTGCCTTCAATTTCAATGACAACTTCGTTGATGGACTGGACTGATCCATCCGGGCGAACATTGGCTTCTTTCAGCGTCTGCGTAGCGCGAACACGAGAGCCAACCGGTACCATATTGGTGAAACGCACCTTGTTGGTGCCGTAATTGATGCCACGAACAGTGCCTTCAACATTGAGGATCTGACTCGTCAGCATCGGCAGCAGGGAAAGCGTGAGGAAGCCGTGCACAATCGTGGTGCCCGTTTCCATTTCGCGTTCAGCGCGTTCCACATCGACGTGAATCCACTGGTGGTCGCCTGTTGCATCAGCAAACATGTTGACGCGTTCCTGATCAATTTCGACCCATTCTGAAGAGCCGATAGTCTGTCCAGCCAGGCCGGGCAGGTCCTTGATGTGTACAACTCGGGGTGCCATGGTTTTCCTTTCGCGATAAATAGGGTTTGTGCCAGCACCATAACGCCCCAAAATATAAAAGGTAAGCGTTCAAAGTACTGGCATACGGGATAATTCCATGAATGGGTGGTTAAGACGCGGTTTAGTCTCGTTTACCCTGCTCCTGGCGAGCTGGGTGGGCGTGTCCTGTTCGACACCGCAGGCCCTGGATGGTTCGACAGAGCCTGTCGGATGGCAGGAACTTCGGACCCCTAACTTCGTCATATACCATCAGGGGACTGATCATTGGGCAGAGCGTATTGTCGTTCATTTGCAGTCCTTCCGTCATTATGTGTTGGACCATCTGCAGCTGGAAGGTGCCGACAACCCTCTGCCGTTTCGGGTTGTGTCGCTCCGCAACGCTACCCAGATGCAGAATCTGCTGGGTGAGAAGGATATATTTGGCGCCTATCTGCAAACCTGGCGCGGGGGGCTAGCCGTTGTTGACCTCTCGGCGCGGGCAGAAGACGGCACCAGTTCGTTGCAGGTAACGCAAACGCCCTATGGGCCACATATTCGAAAAAAGGTTGGTATGCGCTTCGTCAGTATGGATGGCGTTCTGCACGAATATGTTCATCACCTGATCGCGAATGACACAAGGCGCCGCTATCCTCTGTGGTTCAATGAAGGCTACGCAGAATTTCTTTCGACCTATGAACCTTTGCCGGGGAATCGAGCGCTCATCGGGGCGCCCTCGCAACACCGCCTGGCGTCGTTAAAAAACGCCAATTGGATACCGTTGGAGCAATTGATGCGGCAAACGGGTTACCAGACTGCCCATGGCAGAGGGGACTTCTACGCCCAGTCCTGGGCTGTGGTCCATTACCTGTTGTCTAACAAGGAAAGAGCTGAATATCTAGGGCCATTTCTTGATCTGCTGGCGGGTGGCGTGCCGCCAGAGCAGGCCTTCGAGCAGACCTACAACATGGCGCTGAAATCCTTGTCAGCAAAAGCGCGGTCTAAAACACGGCAATATGGCAAGCGGATGAAACCGCGCATTGTCTCGCTACCCAATATCGACTTTCCGAAGCCAGTGGTACGGGAGCTTGTCTCCGCGGAAGTATTACTGCTCTTGTCAGAGTTAAACCTGAGTTTTGGTGCGGACAGGAAGCAGGCTACCAAATTGGTTCAACAGGTCATTGATATGCCCGGTGTTGCGGCGGAACTGGCTGAGCAGGCTCGGGCTGAACTTGCGTCTATCCGGTATGGCCAGAGTGATTATGCTGGCGCAGAAGCACTGCTGGAGAACCACGTTCGATCGGCTATCCCCGATGTGCAGGTTGTGCTGGGGCACCTTTATGCCGATAAGGCCATAGATTTGCTGGAAACGGATGAAGAGGCCGCCCGCAAGGCACTTATTCGGGCGCGCTGGCACTATCGCATGGCTTTGACGAAGCGGTTAGATCACCCACAGGCCCTTATGGGGCTCGGCAGGACGTTTGTGCTCACACCCAATGCAAAATACTTCGAAGAGGGCAGAGAGGCTCTGCAGCGCGCCCACAAACTGCTGCCGATGAATATGGAGGCGCCTCTGCTGTTGGGGCATTTGGCATTCAGCCAAAAGGAATACAAGGCTGCCCAGGAATATTACAGGATCGTGTTGGACTGGGCACGCGACCCCAATACGACCCGCCGTGCGCGGGAATCATTATTGCTATTGGAGCAGGAGAATGATCGCAATTCCGCGTCTGATAGTGTAGACGGTAGCCCAGCGGCTGAATAAGCCCTGAAATCTGTTGTAATTCTAATCATACGGCTTTATGGTGTGAATTATAATTAATCACATAATAATAGTGTGAAATATGGTTCGGTACCGTTGCGCGAGCAGTCGGTTTCGTTTTGCTGTTCAAGTGGAGAACACCATGTACCAATACGACTCATTCGACCGTCAACTGGTCTCCGAGCGCGTAGAACAATTTCGTGACCAGGTGGCGCGCCGCCTGCGCGGGGAGTTGTCAGAAGAAGAATTTCTGCCCCTGCGTTTGCAGAACGGCATCTACCTACAGCTTCATGCCTACATGATCCGTGTCGCCATTCCTTATGGCGTTCTCTCTTCCAAGCAAATGCGCCGGCTGGCCTATATTGCGCGTACCTATGACAAGGGTTATGGCCATTTCACAACGCGCCAGAACATCCAGTACAACTGGCCGAAACTGGAAGACCTGCCGGACATTCTGGAAAGCCTAGCTGATGTGGAAATGCACGCTATCCAGACGAGTGGCAATTGCATCCGTAATATTTCAGCAGATCAGCTGGCAGGCGTTGCGGCGGATGAAGTAACCGACCCGCGGCCTTATTCTGAAATCCTCCGACAGTGGTCCACATTCCATCCGGAATTTGCTCATTTGCCGCGTAAGTTCAAATTCGCCCTGACTGGGTCTGAAGATGATCGTGCGGCTATTGCTTTCCACGATATCGGTTACCGGGTTGTCGTGAACGATAAAGGGGAAGAGGGCTTCCAGATTTTTGTTGGTGGTGGCATGGGCCGCACACCAATGATTGCCAAGGAAATTACGCCGTTCATCCATCGCAAGCACTTGCTGAGCTATACGGAATCCATGTTGCGCGTCTATAACGGCTATGGCCGCCGTGATAACAAGTACAAGGCGCGTATCAAGATTCTGATCCACGAAATGGGTATCGAGGAATATCGTCAGCGGGTTGAAGAAGACTTCGCTCGTGCCAAGGATGGCGCCATGACGCTTGACGATGCGGAAATTGACCGCATGAAGGCCTTCTTCGCGCCGCCGGCCTATGAAGATCTGCCGGCGACTGATGCCAATGTTGATACGCTAGTTGCTGAAAATAAGCGTTTTGGCCAGTGGTTGGACCGCAATGTTGAAGATCACAAGCAGCAGGGTTACTCCATTGTCGCCCTGTCGCTGAAGACCAAGGGTGTTGCCCCCGGTGACGTAACAGCAGATCAGATGGACGAGATTGCACGTCTGGCTGACGAATACAGCCTTGGTATCATGCGTACGACGCATAAGCAGAACATCGTGTTCCCGGATGTTCGGAAAAAGGACCTGCCGGCCCTGTGGGATGAGTTGAAGCGGATTGCGCTGGCTGAACCCAATATCGAAACGATTACAGACCTCATCTGCTGCCCCGGCTTGGACTATTGCGCTTTGGCCAATGCCCGGTCGATCCCTGTGGCGCTCGAGCTGACAGAAAAGCTTGATGACATCGACTACCTGCACGATCTGGGTGATCTGCGGCTGAATATTTCGGGTTGCATCAATGCCTGTGGCCATCACCATGCCGGTAATATCGGCATTTTGGGCGTCGACAAGAAGGGTGAAGAATTTTACCAGATCACTCTTGGCGGCTCGTCCAAGTCTGATGCATCGGTTGGTAAGATCGTTGGTCCCGCATTCTCGGCAGATGAAATTGTGCCGGCGGTGGAAAACGTCCTGGAAACCTATACCGAAAACCGCGAGGAAGAAGAAAGCTTCCTCGATTGCTATCGCCGTATTGGCATGGCCCCCTTCAAGGAGCGTCTCTATGCGAATAATTAAGGGACAGGAAATCGTCGAGGACCAATGGGTTCACGTTGAAGACGAACAGCCTTTGCCGGAAGGGGATGTGATAATTTCCCTGGCGCGTTGGCAGGCCGAGAAAGACACACTGATTGGCCGTAATCAGGGTGGCCTTGGTGTGCGTGTCTCACCGGACTATCACGCCGAAGACATTGCTGATGACCTTGAACATTTTGACGTTGTCGCACTCGACTTCCCGGTCTTCCGTGACGGCCGCGCCTATTCAACCGCTCGGTTGCTGCGGGACCGTTACAATTATGAAGGCGAAATCCGCGCAACAGGGGATGTACTTCGGGATCAGCTGTTCTATATGTTCCGCTGCGGCTTCGACGCATTTGAAGTGCGTGCCGACAGGTCCATCGATGATGCCATCAAGGCGTTTTCGGAAATGACGGTGACCTATCAGCCCGCAACCGATGAACCCCTGCCTTTGTGGCGACGACGAGCATAGGACACCCATGAGCACGACCGGCCCTGCGATCATTCTTGTAGCACCCCAAATGGGAGAGAATATCGGAGCCACCGCCCGGGCCATGTATAATTTCGGCCTGACGGACTTGCGGCTTGTGCGCCCCCGTGATGGCTGGCCCAACCCTGATGCTGTTCCTATGGCATCCGGTGCCACCCCTGTGCTGGACAATGTCCAGGTATTTGGTGATACGCGCGATGCCATTGCCGACCTAAACTATGTCGCGGCTACAACGGCCCGACGTCGCGAAATGATCAAACCGGTCATTCGACCGGCAGAAGCAGCTCAGACATGCCGGAAACTGGCCAGCGAGGGTGCGCAATCCGGCATTTTGTTTGGGGCTGAAAGCTCTGGCCTGCCCAACGAAGATGTTGTTCTGGCAGATGCTATTCTGAATGTGCCGACGAACCCCGACTTTTCATCCATCAATCTGGCTCAGGCTGTGCTGCTGATGAGCTATGAATGGTTCCAGAGTGGCTTTGAAGAGACATCTGAGGCCGACCCCAAGGGGGCAGCCCGTCCGGCCACGCGCGAAGAATTGCACGGCTTTATGGATCACATGGAGCGCGAGCTCGATAATAACGGCTTCTTCTACCCGGCCGAAAAAAAGACCAGCATGGTGCAGAATCTGCGCAATATCTGGATGCGCGCCGACTTCCGCGAACAGGATATCCGTACACTTCGTGGGGTGATCTCCACGCTGGTGTCGTCTAAAAGAAGGTCCGAGGATAATTAGTCAACCAGAGGAAAGATCCATGATTTCAGTCGTCGCCAAAATTCCGGTCAAGGAAGGGGCCAACGCAGACTTTGAAGCCGTCGCCAAAAAGCTCGTTGCAGCCGTTGCCGAAAACGAACCCAATTGCATGATGTATGAGCTGCACAAGACAGAAGATCCGCAGATGTATCTGTTCGTTGAGCGCTATACTGATTGGGATGCCATCGAAAACCACCGCAAGTCCGACCATTTCCGCTCTTTGGGCAAGGAAATGGGCGCCCATATGGCCGGCGCGCCGGAAATTGTTCGCGGTGAACAGATATAACATCAAAAACCGCTGGTTTTTGCCATTTTGAGGGGCTGTTTGCGTTTGACAAGCAGCCCCTCATGCTTATATTGCGCGGCTTAACGAGCAGGCCCGAATATCATGCTCATTTGTCTGGATCTGTAGGGGCCTTAAGGACAGCCTATTAGGATAGAGAACACACATGTCAAAACGCATCCGTGCAAAGTACAAGATCGACCGTCGCCTTGGTGAAAACCTGTGGGGTCGCCCGCGCAGCCCCTTCAACACCCGCGGCTATGCCCCCGGTGAACATGGCCAGACGCGCCGCCGCAAGGTTTCCGACTTCGGTACCCAGCTGATGGCCAAGCAGAAGCTCAAGGGCTATTACGGCAACATCACTGAAAAGCAGTTCCGCCGGACTTATTCTGAAGCAGACAAGATGCGCGGTGATACCGGTGAAAACCTTGTTGGCCTTTTGGAACGCCGCCTGGATGCGGTTGTTTACCGCGCCAAGTTCGTACCGACGGTTTTCTCTGCGCGCCAGTTCATCAACCACGGCCATGTTCGTGTGAACGGCAAGAAGGTAAATATCCCTAGCTATCGCGTGAAGGAAGGCGACGTCATTGACGTTCGCGAAAAGTCCCGCCAGAACATCCTGGTGATGGAAGCTGTTGAATCAACGGAACGCGATGTACCCGATTACATCGACACCGATTATAAGGCCATGAGCGCTACTTTCCTGCGCACGCCTTCTCTGAGCGACATTCCGTATCCGGTTCAAATGGAACCGAACCTCGTGATTGAGTTCTATTCCCGGTAATTCTTCTGGGAAATGCACTTTTAAAGGCCGCCTCAACAGGGCGGCCTTTTTGTTTTGGGGAGAGCTAAATGGATATTCCAGCAGGCAGCTATGTGGTGATTTTCGCCAATCGGCTCAAACCAGACCATCCCGGGTATAAGGAAATGGCCCAGCAGATGATGGACATGGTTGAGAAGCAGCCGGGATTTCAAGGCGCGGTTTCACTGCGAGAGGGACTGGACGGCGTCACCATCAGCTATTGGGAAAGCAAAGAGGCCATTGCTACCTGGCGCGAGGTACCTGAACATCTACAGGCGCAACAGAGTGGTCAGTCGCAGTGGTATGACCACTACGATCTGCAGGTGTGTAAAGTAGAAGATGCGCGGGGGTTCAGCGCAGGCTAAGCGTAGGTCGGCTCGAACCCGACAGACTGCATGTACTGGTGCAGTTCACCCGCTTCATACATCTCGCGCATAATGTCGCAACCGCCAACAAATTCGCCTTTCACATAAAGTTGGGGAACGGTTGGCCAGTCGCTGAATACCTTGATGCCTTCGCGGACGGTATCGTCTGCCAGCACATCAACGCTCTTGAAGGGCAGGCTCATGCGGTTCAGGATTTCCACAGCTGTGGCGGAAAAACCGCACTGTGGAAACATGGGGGTGCCTTTCATGTAGAGAACAATGTCGTTCTCTGAAATGTCGGTCTTGATTATTTCGAACACGGGATGTTCGCTCATGCGCTCTCTCCACTCCTCAAGGATCGATGCAAAACGGAATTGGTCTATTCGGGTGTTGCCGTCTGGACAGCAAGGGCGTGCAATTCGTCGCCCATTTTGCCTTTCAGCGCCTTATAGACCAGCTGATGTTGCTGAACCCTCGTCTTGCCGCGAAAGGCCTCTGAGGTCACATGAGCTGCGTAGTGGTCTCCGTCGCCCCGAAGGTCTTCGATCACCACCACTGCATCGGGCATGGCTTCCACAATCATCTGTTTGATTACGCCAGCATCCATCGCCATGATTTTCAGCTTCTCTTAAATGGTAACTCCTGAACAGATTACTAGTCCCGCTGGTCTTCAGACACAAGCAGAACCGGTGATTTCTATGAGAAAAACAGTTTGCCAGTTGCGGTTTTGGCTACTTGCGTTCGTACACGATCAACTATCTCTGGCGGAAGCTGCGTTTTCCAGCGGTTTGCTGCTGCCAATGGGTTGCGGACCACACCAAAATAGCTGGCATCTCCACTCTTGGAAGATAGGCTCTGCTCGAGAAAAGCTATGGTTTGCCCATCCAGGCTCAGTCCTGTTGCATGGAACAACTTTTCCGTCTCTGTAATTGGGTCAGCGCACAATTCTTCGTAGATGATGCGGTGGTAACGTGGATTGTAAGCTTGATCATCCATCAATTTCTCGTTCCTTATAGCCCAGACAGCTGCCAACTTTTCGACGGTTAGTAGCGCTTCAAAGTAGCTAGAAGACTAGCCAAGTGCTTTTGCTTGCGCGGTAGGCGCAAGATCGTGGGTGCTGGGTTTAGTCGCACTTGGCATCAATTTGAGTTCTGCCCCTTGAAAAAGTGATGCCATTTGACCGCATGGATGTCGAACAATGTGGATGATACGCAGGTCGGGGTGGGCTTTCGAAAAAAGGCAGGCTCGTCCATCAGCATAGACGGACTTCATGACCGTGCATTCCAGTTGACGTGTTTGATCCACATAATCCGGTATCGCGAACTTTCTGCCAAGATCGGCCCGACTGATTTTTTCAGCGAACTGAGCGAACCTCAAAGTTGCGAGGCGGGAAAAACTACCCATCGGATTGCGATAGCTTTTCGTGAAGTTGACTCTGCCGCCAACAGCCCGCAGAAGCCTGCAATTTATCATCGTCTCCAGGTAGTCCCCAGCCGTTCTTACCATTTCAGGACTGTATGGCGGATTGGCGATGAACGGGATGTCTGTTGTTGGCTGGGCAATATCTGGCTCATGCCGATAGAGTGTATCGGGATGGCTGTTGTAAATTTGCCCCAACCATGTGGTGCCTGAGCGGGGACTTCCAATGATCAGAATTGGCGATGGTCGCGTGTCTGATGCCATTGGTTTGTCCGTCAGACCGCCGCCATATAGCCGGGCATCCAGTCTTCGTTGGCCTGTTTCAGGCCGTCAATAGACTGGCCCAGAAGGCTGTCTCCGCCGACACGACCCAACTTGGTCAGGCTCAGGTTCGCTTCGCTGGCTGCTGCTTCAAGAGCTGCACCATTACTGGTCACGAGAATATAGCGACCCTGGTCTTCACCGAACCAGAAGCCATGGTCACCTTCATGGTCCAGTGTGATACCTTTGCCGCCAGCCATGGCCATTTCGGCCAGGGCCACCAGCGTACCGCCGTCGGCAACATCATGGCAGGCGGTCAGGGTGCCATCTTCAATCTGTCCGCGAACGAAGGCGCTATGGGCTTTCTCCTGTGCCAGATCCACCCGCGGCGCGGGGCCGACGTGAATGTCCTGGATCACCTTGGCGTAGATCGACTGGTACAGGTGCCCACCTGTGTCACCAAGAATGTAAATGCTGTCACCGTCATTCTGCAGCGCGATACGTACCAGCTTCTTGTAGTCCTGCATCAGGCCAACGCCGCCAATGACCGGTGTCGGTAGAATGGCGATGCCATTGGTTTCGTTGTAAAGCGATACATTGCCGGAGACGACCGGGTAATCCAGTGCCTTACAGGCTTCGCCCATGCCCTGGATGCAACCAACAAACTGACCCATGATCTCGGGCTTTTCAGGATTGCCGAAGTTCAGGCAATTGGTAATGGCCAGGGGTGTGGCGCCAACGGCGCTGATGTTGCGGTAAGTCTCGGCCACGGCTTGCTTGCCACCTTCGACCGGGTCTGCATAGCAATAGCGTGGCGTACAATCGGTTACGGATGCCAGGGCTTTGTCGGTGCCATGAACACGGACAACACCAGCGTCACCGCCGGGTAGTACTACGGTGTCGCCCATTACCTGATGGTCATATTGTTCCCAGATCCAGCGACGCGACGACAGATTGGGTGAACCCATCATCTGGTGCAGGGTTGCGCCCAGCTCAGTTGGGGCAGGGACGTCTGGCCGTTCGGCCGCAATGGCAGCAGGCTTAACGTCATGCGGGCGGTCGTAATTCGGTGCATCATCCACCAGCGGGCCAATGGGAATGTCACCAACAACCTCACCACCGTGCAACAGAGTCAGGTGATTGGTATCGGTGACCTTACCGATGACGGCAAAATCGAGGTCCCACTTGCGGAAAATGGCGTGGGCTTCTTCTTCCCGGCCGGGTTCCAGCACCATGAGCATGCGTTCCTGGCTTTCAGACAGCATCATCTCATAGGGGGTCATATTTTCTTCGCGCTGTGGCACTTCGTCGAGGTTCAGCTCAATGCCGACTTCGCCCTTGGAGGCCATTTCGACCGAAGAAGACGTCAGGCCGGCAGCGCCCATGTCCTGAATGGCGACGATAGAATCACCGGCCATCAGTTCCAGGCAAGCCTCGATCAGAAGTTTTTCGGTGAAGGGGTCACCGACCTGTACGGTCGGGCGCTTTTCTTCAGAATCATCATCAAATTCGGCAGACGCCATGGTGGCGCCATGGATGCCGTCACGGCCCGTTTTGGAGCCAACATAGACAACCGGGTTCCCCATGCCAGCCGCGGCAGAATAAAACACTTTGTCAGCGTCGGCCGTGCCCACCGTCATGGCATTTACCAGAATGTTGCCGTCATAGGCGGGGTCGAAGTCTGTTTGACCGGCGACGGTGGCAATGCCCACGCAATTGCCGTACCCGCCGATACCGGCCACAACGCCGGACAGTAAGTGGCGTGTTTTGGGGTGGTCCGGGCTGCCAAAGCGCAATGCATTCAGATTGGCAACGGGGCGTGCGCCCATGGTGAACACGTCGCGCAGAATACCGCCAACACCCGTGGCTGCACCCTGATAGGGTTCGATGTAGCTGGGGTGGTTGTGACTTTCCATTTTGAAGATGGCTGTCTGGCCATCGCCAATGTCGATCACACCCGCATTTTCACCAGGGCCGCAGATAACCCACGGGGCCTCTGTTGGCAGGGTGGCCAAATGGCGGCGGGATGATTTGTAGGAGCAGTGCTCCGACCACATCACAGAGAAAATGCCTAACTCATTGATGTTAGGTTCACGCCCCAACGCATTGAGAATGCGGGCATATTCTTCTTCGTTCAGGCCGTGTTCGGCGACGATTTCAGGGGTAATTGTGCTCATAGCGATGCCATCAGACTTTCAAACATCTTGATCCCGTCCGTGCTGCCCAGCTCGGCACCAATGGCGCGTTCAGGGTGGGGCATCAGGCCCAGAACAGAGCGGCTTTCATTGTAAATACCGGCAATGTCGTTCTGCGACCCGTTGGGATTGTCTTTATAGCGGAAGGCGACCTGGGCATTGTCTTCCAGTGCCTTCAGCGTGTCGTCATCGGCAAAATAATTGCCGTCATGATGCGCGACAGGAATGCGAATTTCGTCGCCATTGGTATAGGCGTTGGTGAATGCGCTATTGGCGTGCTCTACCTTCAGTGTCACGTCGCGGCAGACAAAATTCAGCCCTGCATTCCGCATCAACGCGCCCGGCAGTAAGCCTGTTTCTGTCAGCACCTGAAAGCCATTACAGATGCCCAGCGTGGGCTTGCCCTTATGGGCGCGGGTAATGACTTCTTTCATGATCGGGGAACGTCCCGCCATGGCGCCGGAGCGCAGATAGTCACCAAATGAAAAACCGCCAGGCAGAACCACAAGGTCGACTTCTGGCAGGTCGGTTTCGCCGTGCCAGACCATATGAGGCCTGTTGCCGGCAATCTTTTCCAAAGCTACCGCGACATCTCGGTCACAGTTCGAGCCAGGAAAGACAATAACTGCTGATTTCATGGGAGTGGTCCTAGGCGATCAGCTCAATGTCGTAATTTTCAATCACGGTATTGGCGAGCAGTTTCTCGCACATATCCGTCAGGGCAGCGCGCGCAGCGTCTTCATTGGTTTCTTCAAGGTCCAGTTCAATGAACTTGCCCTGGCGAACGTCATTGACGCCACCAAAACCCAAAGAGGACAGGGTGTGCTGGATCGCTTTGCCCTGGGGGTCCAGAACGCCGCTTTTCAGGGTTACATGCACTTTCGCTTTCACTTCAACTTCCTTGGCGATTGATTGGGCGGATGGTTGATTATTGGACGATCTCGGACCCTTTGGGGTCGCCGGGGCCGCTTTCAGGCAGCACGCCAAGACGGCGGGCTACTTCCTGATAGGCTTCTGTTTCACCACCCAGCGAGCGGCGGAAGCGGTCCTTATCGAGCTTTTCGTTGGTTTCAGCATCCCACAGGCGGCAATTGTCGGGGCTAAATTCGTCGGCCAGCACAATGCGCGGTGGCTGGCCTTCTTCAAAGAAGCGACCAAATTCTAGCTTGAAGTCGACCAGGCGAATGCCGATGCCCATAAACAGTCCGCTGAGGTAATCATTGATGCGGAAGGAATGCGCGACGATTTCTTCCAGCTCGTGCGGGGCGGCCCAACCAAAGGTCAGGATGTGCTCTTCGGCGACAATCGGGTCGTCCAGCGCATCTTCTTTATAGCAATATTCAATCAGCGGCCGGGGCAGGGGCGCGCCCTCTTCAATGCCCAGGCGCTTGCAGATAGAACCTGCAGCAATATTCCGGATGATTACTTCGATGGGTACAATGTCGACCTCGCGCACCAGCTGTTCGCGCATGTTCAGGCGACGAATGAAGTGCGTGGGAATACCGATTTCAGCAAGGCGCAGCATCACAAATTCAGTGATGTGATTGTTCAACACACCCTTACCGGTGATGGTACCTTTTTTCTTATTGTTAAAGGCGGTGGCATCATCCTTGAAATACTGAACCAGGGTACCTTGTTCGGGTCCTTCAAAGAGAACTTTGGCCTTACCTTCGTAGATTTGTCTGCGCCTGTTCATGGCAGCATTTTTCCTGTGTTTGAAGCGCCCTTTCGGGAATGACTCGGCGCGGGGCGACCATAGACCATCGGCTGTTTTTATTCAATTCTCCTAAGTGCTAATAAGGTGTGGTCTGTGTTGACCCAGATCATTTTATCAACAGGTCATTTCGTTGTTGAATAAGCGCCGTTCCCTCGCTATGTGAAGGGACAGAACGACCCTAAAACGATCCCATTGAAAGAGTCACACAATGAGCCAGTTTAAAGAGCGCGAAAAAGCCTTTGAGGCCAAATTTGTTCATGACGAAGAATTGAACTTCAAGGTCATGGCCCGCCGCAACAAACTCCTTGGCCTGTGGGCCGCGGAAAAAATGGGCATGGGTCCGGCGGAAAGCCAGGACTACGCTGCTGAAGTCGTCAAGGCAGACTTTGAAGAAGCTGGCGACGAAGATGTCTATCGCAAGGTCAAAGGCGACCTCGACGCCAAGCATATCGACCTGTCTGAACACCAGGTTCGCCGCGAAATGGAAGAACAGCTCATCGAGGCCAAGCGTCAGGTGATGGAAGAAGGCGAGTAAAGCCAGCCTTACCAAGACCTACATCAGAATCACGAAGGGCCAGCATTTGCTGGCCCTTTTGTTTTGTCTCGAAGCGGTAGACTGATCTAGCCAAACACCCGCTGGAAAATCGTGTCCACATTTTTGGTGTGGAAGTTCAGGTCAAACAACTCGTCGAGATCATCGTCAGACAGAATGACGCCTTCATCTGCTTTCAGCAAGCCAAGGAAGTCTGCCTCGCCGCCGGTCTGGGCTGCATCCCAGACAACCATGGCGTTGCGCTGTACCAGGCGATAGCTGTCTTCACGGGAAACACCAGCCTGTGTCAGGGCCAGCAAGACGCGTTGTGAGAAAACCAGGCCTCCCAGGCGGTCGAGGTTGCGCTGCATGAGTTCGGGGTAAACCAGCAGGTTTTCAATGACACCGGTCAGGCGATTCAGGGCAAAGTCCAACGTTACGGTAGCGTCTGGGCCGATGCCGCGCTCTACAGAGGAATGTGAGATGTCGCGCTCGTGCCACAGGGCGACATTTTCCATGGCAGGCATCACAGCCATGCGGACCAAGCGGGCCAGCCCCGTAAGGTTTTCCGTCAGCACCGGGTTACGCTTGTGCGGCATGGCAGAAGAGCCCTTCTGGCCTTCGGAGAAATATTCTTCTGCTTCCAATACTTCTGTGCGCTGCAGATGTCGAATCTCGGTGGCGACGCGTTCAATGGAACTGGCAACGACCCCAAGTGTTGCAAAGAAAGCGGCATGGCGGTCGCGTGGGATAATCTGGGTTGAGACCGGCTCGATCTCCAGACCCATCTTTTCAGCCACATGGGCTTCGATGGCCGGGTCGATATGGGCAAAGGTGCCGACAGCGCCAGAAATGGCACAGGTGGCGATTTCCTTGCGGGCAACTTTCAGGCGCTCCAGATTACGGTCGAATTCCGCATAGGCCTGCGCCATCTTTAAGCCGAAAGTCGTCGGCTCGGCGTGGATGCCGTGGGAACGGCCAATGCAAACGGTGTATTTGTGTTCTTCAGCGCGCTTCTTGAAGGCGGCCAGCAAGCGTTCGGTATCTTCAATCAGCAGGTCGGCGGAACGAACAAGTTGCACGTTCAGGCAGGTATCCAATACGTCGGAGGAGGTCATGCCCTGGTGTACAAAGCGGGCATCGGGGCCGACATATTCAGCCAGATTGGTCAGGAAGGCGATGACGTCGTGCTTCACTTCACGCTCAATTTCGTCGATGCGGTCAACATCGAACTGGCCTTTTTCCCAAACCGTCTTGGCGGCCTCAGCCGGGATGACACCGCGCTCGGCGAGGGCGTCACAGGCGTGTGCTTCGATTTCGAACCAGATCTGGAACTTGCTTTCCGGTGCCCAAATGTCTGCTGCTACCTGGCGTGTATAACGCGGGATCATGCGCTTTTCTCCATATCCGGTGGGGAACGTGTTTACGTGTGCGCCTGACTAACAAAATAGTGACGCCGAAACAAGCACAGCACAGCTTGTTTTAGTCGCGCATTAGGGTTGCAGCAGGCGCAGAGTTCATTACAGTGTAAGCAACCTTTGCCCCTCGGGGCACAACAAACAAACGGGCAGGGCGCTCAGCCTTGGGGACATATATGTCAGACTATGAGTTCATCATCGTTGATGAGCCGGCACAATATGTGCAGCGCATAACGTTGAATCGACCCGACAAGCGCAATGCCATGAACAATGCACTGCGCGGCGAAGTGTTCGATGCTCTTCTCAAGGGCGACCAGAATCCAGACATTCGCGTCAGCATTATTCGCGGTGCTGGCAAAGCTTTCTGCTCTGGCTACGACTTGGGCGGCGGCAACCATATGGAACAGCCTTATTATACACCTGGTGGCATCGGCAATTGGCCGCGCCACGTGGTGCAGGGCTGGTTCTCTATCTGGGACCTCGCCAAGCCAGTAATTGCCCAGGTGCACGGATATTGCCTGGCTGGAGGTACGGAACTGGCGACCGCCTGTGACCTTGTCTATGTGGCGGAAGACGTACAGATTGGCTATCCGCCGGTACGGACCATGAGCCCGCCTGATATGCAGTTCCACCCGTGGATGTTGGGCATGCGCCATGCCATGGAACTGATGCTGACCGGTGATTCCATGAATGGCGAAGAAGCCGTTTCCTATGGCTTTGCCAATCGCTGCTACGCGGCTGATGAACTGGACGACCGCGTGCTGGAACATGCAGAGCGTGTTGCCAAAGTGGCGTCCGATGTGCAGCAAATGAACAAACGCAGTATTCACCGCGCCATGGAGATCATGGGGATGCGAGCTGCCATCCAGGCCGGGACGGAAATCCAGGCACTGGCCTTTTTCACGGAGACGTCACAAACCTACCGTGCTGAACTGCGCCAGGGTGTGTCGGCGGCTCTGACGAAACGAGACAAAGTCTTCGGCGACTATCGCACGACTGAAGACAAGGACTAACCAAGATCCAGGACAATCCTGGCAGATGTAATGGGGAATTGCAGTGAACTTTGAATTTTCTGAAGACCAAAAAATGATCAAGGAAACAGCCCGGAGCTACCTTGCTGACAAGTGTACCTCGGCTGACGTACGCCGTATTCTGGACGGTGACGAATCCTTCCACCCGGAACTTTGGGCCGGTGTGGCTGAAATGGGCTGGCTGGGCACGGCTATTCCTGAGGAATATGACGGGCTGGGCCTGGGCTATCTGGAACTCTGCGTGATCGCTGAAGAACTCGGTCGCGCTGTAGCGCCGATCCCATTCTCTTCCACTGTTTATCTGTTTGCGGAAGCCATCCTGGCTGCCGGTACGGAAGAGCAGAAGAAAAAGTATCTGCCGAAGGTTGCAGCAGGCGAGCTGATTGGTTGCCTGGCAATGTCTGAGGGCGCTGGCGCTGTCACCCCGAAGACGATCAACGCATCGGTCAGCGGTGGCACGATTTCCGGCACCAAGGTGCCGGTTGTAGACGGTGATGTTGCAGACCACGCTATCGTGGTTGCCAAAACGGGTTCGGGCAACGACGAAGGCTCTATGTCGCTGTTCGTTGTCGATCTGAAGGGCGAAGGCGTTACCGTTGAGAGCGTCAAGACCGTCGATCCGACCCGTGGACATGCCACCATCACCCTGAACAACGCACCGGCTGAAGCACTCGGCGACACCGGTGAAGGCTGGGCCATTGTGGACCGTATCTTCGACCGTGCCGCTGTTCTGTTCTCCTTCGAACAGATGGGTGGTTCACAGGCAGCGCTCGACATGGCCAAGGATTACGCCATGGACCGTTATGCCTTCGGTCGCCCGATTGCCTCTTTCCAGGCGATCAAGCACAAGTTGGCCGACATGTATGTCGCCACCGAACTGGCGCGTTCCAACTGCTATTATGGCGCCTGGGCGCTGTCGACTGATGCGCCGGAACTGCCGGTAGCGGCTGCGACTGCCCGTGTCAGCGCTTCTGAATCCTACGCGCATACTTCCAAGGAAAATATCCAGACCCATGGTGGTATGGGCTTTACCTGGGAATTCGACTGCCATCTGCACTATCGTCGCTCGAAGGTGCTGGGCCTGACCATTGGCAGCCTGCCGCGTTGGAAAGACCGTCTGATCGACCGTCTGGAAGCCCGTAACGTCGCCTAGGGCGAACTACGCAGCCCGATAGGGAGCATAAAATGGACTTTAATGATACGCCGGAAGAAGCCGCCTTCCGCGAGGAATGTCGCTCATGGCTTGACGCCAACCGCCTGGTTGGCTGGGAAGACCGTATCGGTCGCGATGCCGACGGCATAGCCGTTTCCCGTGAATGGCAGAAAAAGAAGTACGACGCCGGTTGGGCCTGCTTGCATTGGCCCAAGGAATATGGCGGTCGGGGTGCCAGCCCGATCGAACGGGTGATCTGGTCTCAGGAAGAGGGTGCCATTGGCGGTCTTTCCAGCCTGTTCATCATTGGCCAGGGCATGTGTGCCCCGACGGTGATGGCGCATGGCAGTGAAGAAGCAAAGACAACCCGCGTGCCGCGCATTGCCAGCGGTGAAGACATATGGTGTCAGCTGTTCTCCGAACCCGCTGGTGGTTCTGACCTGGCTGGTTTGCGGACCCGTGCCGTCAAGGACGGTGACGAATGGGTGATCAATGGTCAGAAGATCTGGACGTCAGGTGCCCAGCATTCTGACTATGGCATGATCATCACCCGCACCGACCCTTCCGTGCCAAAGCACAAGGGACTGACGATGTTCTATCTGCGGATGGACACACCGGGTGTTGAGGTTAAGCCGATCAAACAGATCAATGGCAATTCAGAATTCAACGAAGTGTATTTCACCGATGTACGCATCCCGGACAGCCAACGGCTGGGCGATGTGGGCAATGGCTGGAATGTCTCGCTGACAACCCTGATGAATGAGCGCCTTGCGGTTGGTGGCGGTTTCCCCACCAATTTTGAGGACATGTTCGAGTTTGCCAAGAATGTTGAGGACCACAATGGTCCGGCCATCAATAACGGGTCCGTGCGTGAGAAATTGGCGGATTGGTATATTGCCTCTGCCGGCCTGCGGAATACTGGCTATCGGCTGACGTCGGCGCTGTCTCGCGGTGAAACACCGGGGCCAGAAGCTTCTATTTCCAAGTTGGTGCTAGGCGAAAATCGTCAGAACATGGCGTCCTTTATGCTCGACCTGCAGGATATGTATGGCGTGCTGAATGACCCGAACCTGTCGGCTGCAGAAGCCGAATATCAGGCCACTTTCTTCCGCGCTGCTGCGCACCGGATTGAAGGCGGGACGGACGAAATCCTGCGCAATATCATTGGTGAGCGTGTGCTGGGGCTGCCGCCTGACCAGCGTGTCGACAAGAATGTTCCCTTTACGGATATTCCGACCGGCGACAAATAGTCGCGGTTGCTTCGCACTATCAAGGGCGCTCATGAGAGCGCCCTTTTTGTTTGCCTGAGTCTGTTCCTGCCCTACACTTGGCAGATTGCAGGGGAGGAACGCATGAAGAAGTTTATTGTGAGTATCAGTGTTGCGTTGGTGATGACGGCATGCAGCGCAGGCGACACGGACAAAACACCAGAAGTAACTGGTCCGGAAGCCGTGGGCATGTCTTCAGAGCGGCTGACGGCCCTTGATGGTTACATGCAGCGCTATGTGGATGATGAATTATTGGCTGGCCTGCAGCTGCTGGTTTCCCGTCGTGGTGAGACCGTCTATTTCAATACCGTTGGCATGGCTGAAATTGACAGCAATACGCCCATGGCCGATGATTCCATCTTTCGCATTTATTCCATGACCAAGCCGATCACCTCGGTTGCCGTCATGATGATGTATGAGGAAGGCAAGTTCCTGCTGACGGACCCTGTGTCAAAATATCTGCCGGAAATGGCCAAATTGCGAGTCTATGAAAGTGGCGAAGGCGACGATATGGAAACGGCGCCTGCCAGCCGAGAAATGACGGTGCAGGACTTGTTGCGGCATACGTCTGGTCTGACCTACGGCTTTATGGGCCATCCGGTTGTTTCCCAATATTACCGTGATAATGAAATTCATCGCCGAGCCAAGGGGCCCGATGGTGTCATCAGCGGTGCCAATAGCCTCTATGAATTTATCACAAGCCTGTCCAAAGCACCGCTTGAAGTAGACCCTGGCTCTGCCTGGGTTTACAGCGTGGCAACGGATGTGTTGGGCGCGCTGGTCGAAGTTTGGTCTGGGCAATCTTACGACGTGTTCCTGCAGGAACGTATTTTTGGTCCACTGGGTATGGTGGATACGGGGTTTGTCGTGCCCGCTGAAAAGCTGGATCGGTTTACGGCGAATTACGCGTCTGGCGAGGAAGGTGGTTTGATCGAGGCCGATGATCGCATCGATACGGCCTATGCCAGTGACCCGGGCATGTATTCTGGCGGTGGCGGACTGGCTTCGACAACGGCGGATTATCTGAGATTCTGCCAGATGCTGCTGAATGGCGGCGAATTGGATGGGGTGCGCCTGCTGGGGCCGCGTACGGTTTCGCTTATGACGCAGGATCATCTGCCGCCGGGAATTGACATGACAATGCTTGGCCTTGGACGGGGTTTTGGTCTTGGTTTTGATGTCGTGACGGATAGAGAGCAGTCTGGGTCAATTGCCTCCAACGGTACCTATTCCTGGGGCGGGGCGGCCAGTACGATCTTTTTCATCGATCCGGAAGAAGAGATCATCATGATCATGATGGCGCAATATATGCCGGCCAGGATCATCCCCATGCGACCAGAACTTGAAGCGCTGATCTATCAAGCGATCATTGACTAGAAGTGGTCCGCATATGAAGTCCCTGTTCGGTTTCATTGTTGGCGTATTGTTTAGTTCAGTCGCTTGGGCTGCTGACATACCAGTGACTGAGGCCGAAAGTGTTGGCCTTTCCAGCGAGCGCCTGACCCGGCTGGGAAGCTATATGAACCGGCAGGTAGATGGCGGAGAACTCGCTGGTATGCAGGTGCTTGTTGCCCGCCAGGGCAAAATTGCGTTCTTCGAAAGCGTTGGCATGGCGGATGTGACCGCCAAAAAACCCATTGATGACCAAACGATCTTTGCCATCAATTCGATGACCAAGCCGATTACGTCGGTGGTGACGATGATGCTTTATGAACAGGGGCATTTTCTGCTCACCGACCCGATTGGCAAGTATCTGCTGGAGCTGGAGGATATGCAGGTCTATGTGAGCGGCAAAGGAGATGAGGTGGTCACCCGGCTACCGTCACGAGCCGTCACCATTCAGGACCTGCTAAGAAATACCGCCGGCATGACCTATTTCGGTATTGGCCAGGGGCTGGTAGCCGACATGTATGGTGAGATGGGAGTGGACTGGCGTGCGGGCAGTGCTGCGCAATATGTCGATGGTCTGGCAAAGGTACCGCTGATTGCCGATCCTGGAACTCATTGGGAATATAGCGGGACTACCAATGTGCTGGTCCGGCTTATTGAAGTGGTCACGGACGGGTCGTTTGAGGACTACCTCTATCAGAACATATTCGTACCACTGGATATGAATAACACGGCTCACTATGTGCCGCTGGAGAAAGCATCAAACCTTTCTGCGACCTATGAAAAACAGGCAGACGGTTCGCTCAAACAGGTTCAACAGCTTGAAGGTGCGTATGGGGAGGATCATGCCTTCAAGATGGGTGATTCTGGCATGACGTCGACGGCGCTGGATTATTTCCGCTTTGCCCAGATGTTGCTGAATGGTGGCACGCTGGATGGCAACCGTATCCTGGGGCCCAGAACGGTGGTACTGATGACAAAGGATCACCTGACGCCGGATATGACACGCCAATGAGTTCTCCAGCCTGGGCACGGTTTCGGTCTGGGTATCGATGTGCTGGTCGACCCTATTGCCACGGGCACGCTTGCCAGCCCGGGCACGTATTTTTGGATGGGTGGGCAGGGTACCGTGTTCTGGGTCGACCCCAAAGAGGAATTAATCGTCGTCGCCATGATGCAGATATCGCCCCCACTGTTGCCGCGGCTGCGGGGTGAACTTGAAGCACTCATCTACCAGGCGATTATAGACTGAGCCAAACCAGCGCTTGACCTTTGCCGCTGCAGCGGGAAAGCTCTGCAACCCAATCAAAGGCACAATTTCAAGAAAGGTAGACCTCATGTTGAAAACAGCCATGACAGAAGCATTTGGCGTGGAGCACCCCATTGTACAGGGTGGCATGCAATGGGTAGGGCGCGCAGAGCTGATCTCGGCCGTTGCCAATGCCGGCGCTCTGGGTTTTCTGACGGCGCTGACGCAGCCGACGCCGGAAGATCTGGCAAAGGAAATAAAGCGTTGCCAGGAAATGACGGATAAGCCTTTCGGTGTGAACCTCACCATTCTGCCAACCATCAACCCCACACCTTATGACGAATATATGGATGCCATCGTACAGGGCGGCATCAAGGTGGTGGAAACCGCTGGTCGCAACCCTGAGCCTTACCTGCCGCTGTTGAAAGAAAATGGCGTTAAGGTCATCCACAAGTGCACGTCCGTTCGCCATGGTGTGAAGGCAGAAAAAGTTGGCTGTGACGCTGTTTCTATGGACGGTTTTGAGTGCGCTGGCCACCCGGGTGAAGACGACATTCCCAACCTCGTTTTGCTGCCTGCTGCTGCTGACCAGTTGACCATCCCGATGGTCGCTTCTGGTGGTTTTGGTGACGGTCGTGGTCTGGTGGCGGCATTGGCGCTG
>JAURPT010000056.1 GCA_030836535.1 Alphaproteobacteria bacterium | reverse complement strand
TAACCCTGCCTTTGAAGTGCGGCAATCAGGCATGAAGATGGGCGGCGGTCCCAAACCGTTTGGCATTGATGAAGAACAAGTGCCTGGTCTGCTGCGGGAAATGGCTTCCCTGCCGCTGGAATTTGTTGGGTTTCATATTTTTGGTGGCTCCCAAAATCTTGACGAAGACGTGCTTGTCTATTGCCACGAAAAAACGGTCGATTTGGCCATAAGGCTGTCGAAATATGCCCCTGGAGAGGTTCGACATGTGAATATCGGTGGTGGATATGGCATTCCTTATTTTCCTGGTGAAGAACCGCTGCGCCTGCAGAAATTGGGTGATGCCCTGGCCCCGCTTCAACAGAAGCTGCAGCGGGCGCTGCCCGGGGTAACGATGGTCATGGAGCTAGGGCGCTATCTGGTTGGCGAGGCGGGGCTCTATGTCTCGCGGATCGTGGACGTTAAGGAATCCCGCGGTGAGCAATTTGCCGTCACGGATGGCGGCATGCACCACCACTTGGCGCTGTCAGGCAACTTTGGGCAGGTTATCCGCAAGAATTACCCGTTGGTTTTGGCCACAAAAGCCGATACGACCCCTATGCAGATAACAACGATTGTTGGCCGTCTGTGCACGCCTTTGGACAGGATGGGTGACAAAGTGCTTCTGCCGCAGGTGGAGGTGGGGGATCTGGTTGTTGTTTTCCAGTCTGGTGCCTATGGCCCGTCGGCTAGTCCCGGACATTTTTTGGGGCATCCGGCACCAATGGAAGTACTTATCTGACTAATGTCAAGTTACCGCGCGGTATTCTTTATTTGCAAAAAACCATAAATTTGAATCACTTAGGAAGGGGTGGGTTGTGGATAACTCTGATTCATCTATTGATTCCTGTAGGTTAACCAAAAAGTTATGGTTGTGTGGTTGTATAACGCGTATGCCTAGTACATGTAATTTGCGCCGTGACGTATCGCGTTGATGGATGGCGCCTCAACTGACTTATTTAGTCTTTAGTCCTGGTCCTGGCGATTAATCAAAGGGAGGTGTTGTGTTATGGCCAACTCGTTGAAAAGAATGTGCCATTTCTTGATTGCTGCGTTTTGCCTTACTACGCAGGGAGCGCCCCACAGGCGCGAGGCCTAGGTGCTCATGACTTCATGTATTACAGTTTAATGAGTCGGTCCGTAGAGCAGGGTTTTTCGATTTTTGACTTTGGACGAAGCAAGGTTGGGTCAGGCCCTTATGTCTATAAGAAGAACTGGGGTTTTGAGCCGACACCATTAGAATATCAGTATTATTTGCCGAATGGTGGCAAACTGGCGCCACCACGGGCCGAACAGGGGGGCTTTGGGTTGGCATCATCACTCTGGAAAAAGCTGCCATTGCCTGTTGCCAGCAGGCTTGGCCCGATGGTTTCAGGCTATCTGGGATAAGTCATGCAGGACCTGCTGTTCCTAACACCGCGTATTCCCTATCCGCCTAATCGGGGCGACAAGTTACGTGCTTGGAATGTGTTACTGCATCTGCGGCAGTACTACCGCATTCATCTGGCCTGTTTTGTCGATGCTCCGGAGGATTGGGAACATGTGCCCTTCGTTAAAAGCATGTGTGCCTCGACTTTCTTCGCGCCGTTGGACCAAAAGTGTAAACTATGGCGAGCCGGGCTATCGTTGTTGAAGGGCAAGCCTGTCAGTGTGGAATACCACTACGCGCGTGCCTATGAAGCTTGGGTACAGCAGACATTGGCGAACGTGCAGCCGTCGGCGGCCTATTTCTTTTCCTCGGAACTGGCGGACTATGTACCCGCCGTAAAGGAGTGCGGCGCCACTATTTTGTTGGATTTTGTCGATATGGATTCCGCCAAGTGGAAGGAATATGGGGTCGTCCGAAAATGGCCGATGTCTATGATCTTCCGCCGTGAAGCCGGATTGCTGCACGCCATAGAGGTCGATCTCGCCAACCAGGCGGATCATTCCTTTTTTGTATCTGCAGACGAAACCAAGCTGTTTAACGAGAGCCTGCCAGAGGGCATAACCGCGGCAGAAGCCCTGCCCAACGGCGTCGACCTAGACTATTTTGCGCCTGAGGTAGAGTTGGAAAGCCCCTACGAGGCCCACGAGCAGGCGATGGTCTTTACGGGCGTGATGAATTATTGGCCCAATGTGGATGCCGTGCACTGGTTCGCTGATGAAGTATTCCCGATCATTATGGCCGCTGTACCAAATGCGCGGTTCTATATTGTGGGTATGCGGCCAACGCCAGAAGTCGAAGACCTTGGCAAGCGCGACGGAATCGTTGTCACGGGCGCCGTGCCAGATGTTCGGCCCTATGTGGCGCATGCAACGACTGCTGTGGCCCCTTTGCGCGTCGCGCGCGGTGTACAGAACAAGGTGATCGAGGCTATGGCCATGGCCAAACCGGTTTTGGCAACACCCCAGGCGGCAGAGGGTTTGGGCGATATGAGCGAGGACGAATTGGTGGTGATCGAGGATCCGGCCCTTCTTGCTCAGCACGCAATTGGTCTGTTGAAAGGTGATATCGGCACACCAAGCGGGGTTGCTGCACGGGCCAAGGTAGAGCAGGCATTCTCATGGTCGGGTCAGCTTTCTCGTCTCAATCAGCTCTTGACGCTGTAGGTCTGCCCATTAATACGCAGTCACACACGCCAATTCAGCAATGGTCCCTTCCGTTGGGTGTGTGGGTGTCACTGACAGTAATATTGGTCGGGGCCTATTGGTCGACGCTTTCGGCCATGGTGGTGACCTGGGGCAGCTCCGACAGTTTCCAGCACTGCTATTTTGTACTGCCCTTTGTCCTGTATCTATTGTGGGACAAGAAAGATAGTCTCGCATCCTATGCGCCGCAGCAAGATTGGTAGGTGCTGGTTGCTCTTCTCTTTGCCGGAATGGCATGGCTGGTTGGCTATGCCGGCAGTGTGCAATTGGTTCAGCAATTGGCCTTTGTTGCGATGATCGAAGGGGTAATCCTGACGATGGTCGGACGGGCGGTTTTCAGGGCCATGCTGTTTCCTATGGTATTCCTTTTTCTCGTGGTGCCCATGGGGGAATTCATGGTGCCACTGCTGCAGGACTGGACCGCGATATTCCTGACCATCACCATTGACCTGCTTGGCTACGACAGCAGTAGTGACGGTTATTTCATCACCGTGATTGAGGCCGGACGCTCCTATGTTTTTGAGGTGGCCAAGGAATATTCTGGCATTCGATACCTCACCGTCATGGTCGCCATCGGCTTGGCGGCTGCTTATCTGTTTTTTGACAGCTTCAAGCATCGTGCAGTGATTGTCGGCCTGTCGGCGCTGGTGCCGATTGTGGCCAATTGGCTTCGCGCGTTGGGGATTGTCGTTTTGAACGTGGAGACAGAAGGGCGCCATGGCGCCGATGTGGACCATTTGATTTATGGTTTCTGGTTCTTCCTCGTTATGTTGATTGACTTTATTGGCCTGGCTTGGCTGCTGGCGCGCAAAGTCCAGCCGACAGCTTCGGTCGATAGTGCGGATCGTGGTGTTTCAAGTCAGCCTTCCTTGCGGCCAATACTGATTGGTATGGCCTTTGTCCTTGTTCTTTTACCGGCTGGATGGACCTTGTTGATGGCGCAGGCGACATCGGTGGTTACCGACTCCTTGAGCCAGCCTCATGTGGCGGCGCAAGGCTGGCGGCAGGTGCAAGACGTGCAGTTTGACTGGCGCGCCAATTTTGCTGGTGCGGATGAAACCGTGCAGCATCGCTATCGCCGTGGCTTGCAGGATATTGACGTCTACATTGCCCGTTACAACCGCCAGACAGAAGATGCCGAATTAATCCGCCATGGCAACATTCCCGTTGCCGCGCCATGGTTAGAGAAAAAGGCCTTGTCCGCAAGTGCGCACTGGCCGAACGCAGGCGAAGCCGCCATCCGCCGTTATGACCGGAATGGCCTCAAGCGGCTGGTGGTGCAGTGGCACGGTGTGGCAGACGACTGGACCAGTAGCCAGATGGTGGCAAAGGCATTAACGGCGAAAGCCAAACTTTCAGGTGGTCCGCAGGAGGCCTATGCAGTGGTGGTTTCTGCCCGCTACTTCGAAGAACCAGACAATGCTATCTTGGCCCTGCAAGGCTTTCTGAACGGCTTAAAGCTGACGGAGCAAGCGTTATGAAATATGGTCTATCAGTTTTGATTGTCTGCCTCGTTGTGCTGACCGGTTGGAGTGGCCAGGCACAGGCCGCACCCCTCAAAGATATAGTAGCGCAGGTGAAGCCCAGTATCGTTGGCGTTGGTACGCAAGACACAATGCGCCGCCCGCAGTTTGCCGTGCTGGGTACCGGCTTTGCAGTTGGTGATGGTCTGCATATCATGACCGCACAACATGTGCTGTTCAGCCGCAACGTTGGGGGTGAGAGCGCTGCAGTGAAACTGGCTATTTTTGTCGGTGATGGTGAAGCCGGGGTGGTGCGCGACGTGGTGGTCGTTCATGATGACAGTCTGCTCGATGTTGCCATCCTGAAAGCAACCGGGTCGCCATTACCAGTACTGCATCTGGAAGACAATCACTGGTTAGTGGACGGTACGGACATAGCCTTTACCGGCTATCCGATTGGCGCGGCCTACGGGCTTTACAAGGCGACACATCGGGGCATGATCAGCGCCACCATGCCACTGGCGAACCCCACACGGGGGGAAGGCGCATTGAGCGCCGAAGCCATTGCTAATTTGCGTAAGAAGCGGCTGGTCTATCAACTGGATGCAACGTCTCTACCAGGTAATTCCGACGGCCCTGTTTACAACCCCGAGACGGATGCCGTCATAGGTACGATCAATGCTATTCACGTTCATGAAAGCAAGGAAGCAGGCGATCAACAGCCGACAGGGATCAGCTTTGCCATGCCGTCGGCCTATCTGGCGCAAATATGGGCCGAATATATGGCCAAAAGGGCTGCAGAATAGCGGTCTGCGGCTTGACCAGCCCAAGGGGCACGGCTACTTTGCGCCAACTTTATCGCTTGAGGCAAAACAGCAATGGCCACCGCTCCTTCATTCCAGGATTTGATCCTGACCCTGCAGCGCTTTTGGGCTGATCAGGGCTGTGTCATCGTACAACCCTATGACGTCGAGGTTGGTGCGGGTACGTTCCATCCGGCGACGACATTGCGCTCGCTAGGCCCCAAGCCCTGGAAGGCGGCTTATGTGCAGCCATCACGCCGTCCGACGGATGGTCGCTACGGGGAAAACCCGAACCGCTTGCAGCACTATTACCAGTTTCAGGTCGTGCTCAAGCCGTCACCGGACAATATCCAGGAACTGTATCTTGACAGTTTGAAAGCGTTGGGTATCGACTCCGCGCTGCATGACATTCGCTTTGTAGAAGACGACTGGGAAAGCCCGACTTTGGGCGCCTGGGGGCTGGGCTGGGAAGTCTGGTGCGACGGCATGGAAGTCACCCAGTTCACATACTTTCAGCAGGTTGGTGGGTTTGACTGCCACCCGGTAATGGGTGAGATCACCTACGGGATTGAGCGCCTGGCCATGTATGTGCAGGGAATAGACAATGTCTACGACCTGGACTGGAACGGTGCCGGTGTCACCTATGGCGATGTGTTCCTGGAGAACGAAAGGCAGTTTTCTGCCTATAATTTTGAGCACGCCAACACAGACATGCTGTTCTCGCACTTTGCCGATTCAGAGGCAGAATGCCATGCCTGCCTGGAGGCAAACCTGCCACTGCCAGCTTATGACCACTGCCTGAAAGCCAGCCATCTGTTTAACCTGCTGGATGCACGCGGGGTGATCAGCGTGACGGAGCGGGCGGCCTATATCGGTCGTATTCGGGCGTTGGCCAAAGGGTCGGCAGAAAAGTGGCTGGAACACCTTGCCAAAGAAGAGGAGGCATAGTCATGGCTGAATTGCTGCTTGAAATCCTCTCCGAAGAAATTCCCGCTCGTATGCAATTGCGTGCTGCCGATGATCTGGCGCGCCTGATGGGCGATGCGCTGAAGAAAGAAGGGTTGGCCTTCGACCGCTGCCAGGCCTTCGCCACGCCGCGCCGCTTGGCGCTGGTAATCGATGGTCTGCCCACCGCGCAGCCAGACATTCGCGAAGAACGCAAAGGCCCCCGCGTCGATGCGCCTGAAAAGGCTATTGATGGTTTCTTGGGTTCTGTTGGGCTGTCGCGCGACCAGGTGGTCGAGATGGAAACCAAAAAGGGCACATTCCTGATGGCAGTGATCGAAAAGGCCGGTCGTCCGACCGCCGATGTCATTGCTGATATTGTGCCTGAGATTATCCGCAGCTTCCCATGGCCGAAAAGCCAGCGTTGGGGCAGTGGTACGTTGAACTGGGTGCGCCCGTTACAGGGCATTGTGTGCTTGCTGGATGATACGGTTATCGATCTGGAGGTCGATGGCACACATTCTGGCAACGCGACGCTGGGGCATCGGTTCATGGCACTGGGTGACATTACCGTGTCCGGGTTTGATGACCTGGAAGCCAAGCTGAATGCTAGCAAGGTGATCCTGCGGACGGCTGATCGCAAGCAGATGATTGCCGACGCGATCGCCAGCGAATGTGCGACCCGTGGCCTGGACCCGATTGAAGATGATGGCCTGCTCACAGAAGTTGCCGGGTTGGTGGAATGGCCGGTGGTGCTGATGGGCTCTATCGATCAGGCTTTCATGGATGTGCCGGAAGAAGCGCTGATTTCTGCGATCAAGAAGCACCAGAAATATCTTACGTTCCGTGACCCCAAAACAGGCAAGCTGGCACCGTATTTTGCTGTTGTGGCCAATCTTGAAGCCTCAGACGGTGGCGCCGCCATTGTTGATGGTAACGAGCGCGTGCTACGTGCCCGCCTAGCCGATACGAAATTCTTCTGGGACCAGGACCTCAAAAACACGCTGGAAAGCCGTGTTGGCGCACTTGATAGCATTGTGTTCCACGCCAAGCTGGGCACCGTGGGCGACAAGATCCGTCGCGTCGCCGGACTAGCTGGCTATATCGCTGAACTGATCGGTGCCGATGCGCCCAAGGCGTCCCGCGCTGCCTCATTGGCCAAGGCTGACCTGACAACCGGCATGGTGGGTGAATTTGCCGACCTGCAGGGCCTGATGGGCCAGTATTATGCCGTGCAAGATGGCGAAGACGCCGCCGTTGCTGCTGCCATCGGCGACCATTACAAACCACAAGGTCCGGGCGATTCCTGCCCCAGCGCCCCCGAGACAGTGGCCGTGGCCCTTGCCGACAAGATCGACACACTGGTGGGCTTCTTCAATATTGATGAGCGCCCGACAGGCTCCAAGGACCCATTTGCCCTGCGTCGCGCCGCCCTGGGTGTCATTCGCCTGGTGCTGGAAAACAATTTGCGCATCGACCTGCCAAGCCTGCTTGAGAAGGCCGGTGCCGACGGTGATGTTGGCCTGATGGGCTTTTTCGCAGATCGCCTCAAAGTCCATCTGCGTGAACAGCGGGTGCGGCATGATCTGGTATCCGCCGTCTTTGCCCTGGGTGGGGAAGGGGATCTTGTTCGCCTCATGGCTCGCGTAAACGCCCTGCAAGGCTTCATGGAGACCGATGCGGGTGCCGACATGCTGGCTGCCTATCGGCGTGCAGCCAATATTGTGCGGATTGAAGAAAAGAAATCAGAAACGTCATTCGACGGGTCAGTAGAAGAAGCGGCCCTGAAGCAGGATGAAGAAAAGACATTGTTTGCAGAGCTTGGCAAAGCCGTTGGCGCGTCCAGCAAGGCAGTCGGGCAGGAAGCCTATGCTGACGCTATGGCCGCCATTGCCACTTTGCGTGGCCCGGTTGATGCCTTCTTCGACAAGGTCACGGTAAATGCGGATGATCCGGCCTTGCGGAAAAATCGGTTGAAGCTTCTTTCTTCAATTGGCTCTACACTGGACCAGGTAGCAGATTTCTCCGTTATTGAGGGGTAAGGCCAAATGACAAAGTGGGTTTATGGTTTCGGCGACGGCCAGGCAGAAGGCACCGCAGACCTCAAGAACCTGCTGGGCGGCAAGGGGGCCAACCTTGCTGAAATGAGCAACCTTGGCCTGCCGGTGCCGCCGGGCTTCACCATTACAACAGAAGTCTGCACGGCATTTTATGATGCAGGCGAGCAATACCCCGATGATTTAAGCGTGCAGGTTGACGATGCGCTGACCCAGGTGGAAATGCTGGCCGGTGCGCGTTTTGGGGATGCGTCCAACCCGCTCTTGGTCTCGGTGCGTTCAGGCGCGCGGGCTTCGATGCCGGGGATGATGGATACTGTCCTGAATTTGGGCCTGAATGATGAAACTGTCGCTGGCCTCGCCGCGCTTTCGGGCGATGAACGCTTTGCCTATGACAGTTACCGCCGTTTCATCCAGATGTATGGCGATGTGGTGCTGGGTGTTGACCACTACCTGTTTGAAGACCTCATCGAAGACCATAAGCATGATGCGGATGTAACTCTCGACACCGACCTGACGGTGGATGACTGGAAAACCATTGTTGACCAGTTCAAGGCGCTGGTGGAACGGGAACTGGGCAAACCTTTCCCCACCGACCCAAAGGAACAGCTTTGGGGGGCAATCAGCGCGGTGTTTATGTCATGGCGGAACGATCGGGCGAACACCTATCGGCGTCTGCACAATATTCCTGAAGCCTGGGGTACAGCCGTCAACGTGCAAGCCATGGTCTTTGGCAATATGGGTGAAGATTCCGCTACCGGCGTCACGTTCACTCGCAATCCGTCGACTGGCGAGAACGAAATTTATGGCGAATACCTCATCAATGCGCAGGGCGAAGATGTTGTTGCCGGTATTCGTACTCCGCAACAGCTGACTATAAAAGCGCGCCAGGCGGCAGAGGACGAACTGCCAAGCATGGAAGAAGCCATGCCCGAGACCTATGCCGCGCTCACCGGCATTATGGGCACGCTGGAAACCCATTATCGCGACATGCAGGATATCGAGTTTACGGTGCAGTCTGGCAAATTGTGGATGCTCCAGACACGTTCCGGCAAGCGCACGGCAGCGGCGGCGTTGAAGATCGCGGTTGAGATGGCTAGTGAAGGCGTCATCACCCGCGAGGAAGCGCTGATGCGCATTGAGGCCGAAGCGCTGGATCAGCTCTTACACCCGACATTGGATCCGGATGCGTCGCGCACCGTCATTACGAGTGGTTTGCCAGCCTCACCGGGGGCAGCAAGCGGCGTGGTGATGTTCGACGCGGATAGTGCGGAACGCGCGGCCCATGATGGCCATTCGGTTATTCTGGTGCGGATTGAAACCAGCCCGGAAGACATTCACGGTATGCATGCCTCCAAAGGCATCCTGACCAGCCGTGGGGGGATGACGAGCCACGCAGCCGTAGTCGCGCGCGGTATGGGGCGCCCTTGTGTGTCTGGCGCGGGTACGTTGAATATCGACTATGCCGCCAAGGTGTTGTCGGTTGGGGGGCATCAGATTCGCGAAGGCGGCATCATCACCATCGATGGTTCCACCGGAGATGTCATGTTGGGGCCGGTTGAAACGATTGATCCTGTCTTGTCAGATGACTTCCAGACCCTGATGGCTTGGGCTGATGATGTGCGCCGCCTAAAAGTACGTGCCAATGCGGAAATTCCCGATGACGCGCGTACGGCGCGAGACTTTGGTGCAGAAGGCATCGGCTTGTGCCGTACCGAACATATGTTCTTCGAGTCCGACCGTATTCCCGCCGTTCGGGAAATGATCCTGGCGGAAACAGAGACTGATCGAAGGCGGGCACTGGCGAAAATCCTGCCGATGCAGCGACAGGACTTTGTCGACCTGTTCAGCATCATGGAAGGCCGTCCGGTAACCATCCGTCTGCTTGACCCGCCTCTGCACGAATTCCTGCCCCGCACAGATGCGGAAATGGAAGAAACGGCCAAGCAGGCTGGTGTCTCTGTTGCAACGATCCGGGCACGCGCCCATGATTTGCACGAGTTCAACCCGATGCTGGGACATCGCGGCTGCCGCCTAGGTATTTCATATCCGGAAATTTACGAGATGCAGGCCCGCGCGATTTTTGAGGCCATGCTGGCCATGCAGGAAGATCGCAACCAAGCCGTTGTGCCGGAAATCATGATCCCCTTGGTTGGCTCCCGGCGCGAGTTAGATATCTTGAAACAGCATATTGATGGCGTGGCCAATGAGCTGGGCATTGCGCCAGACAGAGGCGCTTACATCATCGGTACCATGATTGAGCTGCCACGGGCGGCCCTGATGGCCGGTGACATTGCCGAGACAGCCGAATTCTTCAGCTTTGGCACTAACGATTTGACCCAGACGACGTTCGGGCTAAGCCGTGACGACTCAGGGGCCTTCCTGGAAGACTATATTCGGGGCGGCATTTTTGCCCGCGACCCCTTTGTCAGCATCGACAAGGACGGCGTTGGCCAACTGGTTGAATTGGCCGCCGAGCGCGGCAAGTCTGCCCGGGCAGATATCAAGCTCGGTATTTGCGGTGAACATGGTGGTGATCCTGCGTCGATCGCCTTCTGCGAATCCATTGGGTTGGACTATGTCTCCTGTTCTCCCTACCGGGTACCGATTGCACGTCTGTCTGCGGCTCAAGCTGCCTTACAGGCGAATGAGGACGCAGCATCATGACATCCGTCTGCCCGACACTTGAGGGCTTGCACAAAGGTGGCAAGCTGATGATGGCCTATAGCCTGGCCGAGATTGAAACGCACCCGGATAGTGAAGATGTCCTCTCCCTGCTGGAGGAATCCTGGGAACAGCCACTTGGTCATGTCATCGGCGTTACCGGCCCACCAGGGGTGGGTAAGTCGACATTATTGAATGTGCTCATCAATCGCTGGCGCGCTGAGGGCAAAACCGTCGGTGTTATTGCTGTTGATCCATCATCCCAACGTACGGGCGGTGCGCTGTTGGGTGACCGAACGCGGCTTTCTGTCGATCCCGCTGATGAAGCTGTTTTCGTTCGGTCAATGGCAGCGCGAGACAGGCTTGGGGGGCTTGCTGCTTTGACCTATCCGGCCAGCGTGGTGATGCGGGCAGCCTATGACATTCTCATTGTCGAAACGGTGGGCGTTGGCCAGTCGGAAACTGAAATCTCAAAGATTGCCGACACAGTGGTATTCTGCGTCCAGCCGGGCTCTGGCGACAGCCTGCAATATATGAAAGCGGGTGTAATGGAAGTGCCGCATCTGGCCGTCGTTACCAAGGCAGATATGGGGCAAAACGCTATTCGTGCCCGCGCTGACGTAAAGGGTGCGCTGAGCCTGTCCCGCGAAGACGGTGAAGAGGCTGTGCCAGTTTTGTTGGTTTCATCCAACTCAGGTGACGGTATAGACGACCTGACGGCCGCCATTGATGATCGCTGGGCAGCGATCGGGGACTCAGAGGGGTTGCTCCGGCACCGCCAGCAGGCGGGGCTCTATTGGCTTGAAGAAGTTATCCGAGAGGAATTTGGCAAGAAAGGATATGACCGCGTGGCCGCTTCTCTTGATGCTGGCCGCTCGCCCTTTGGCCAGTGGCGCGACATTCTTGCTGAAAATGATTAGCTAGATCGACAAGAGGATGATGGCAAATACCAGGCCGGCGCCCAGGATGTACCACATCATTTTGTCCTGTTCCTTGTTCTTGGCTTTGTTCTTGCGTGACGCCATTTTTCCCTCCTTAAAGACCCGTATAGAATAACGGCTCGCACCTATAGAAGGCCAGCCAAACCGACAAAAAGTTCTAAAGGTCTAGCGTATTAACGGTGATGGGCTGATCGCTCACGGACAGTGAAGCGCCACTTTCAACCTGTTCCACTTTCAGGCGGGCGATGCCACTTGAGCCGGCGACAGAGGTAACCTTGCCGACATCCTTGCCGTCAACCTCAACAGGGCTGCCGACCTCAGGTGCCGCTGCGCTTAATGCGACTGGATAAAAGCGATTGCGAATGGTCGCGCGGTGTTTGGTGCGGGCCGTCTGTTCCTGACCGACATAACACCCCTTGTCAAAAACAACACCATTCAGCTGGTCGAAATTCGCT
>JAURPT010000055.1 GCA_030836535.1 Alphaproteobacteria bacterium | reverse complement strand
GATTGTAAGCGGCGTTGACTGCGTCATTCACATCGCCGGCACTATCAAAGCCAGCAGTCGCGCCTCTTTCTTTGAGGGTAACGAGCAAGGCACGGCAAATCTTGTTGACGCCATGTCACAGACAGAGGCTCCACCGCATATGGTGCACCTATCTTCTCTGGCGGCGCGCGACCCCCATTTGTCAGCCTATGCGGCAAGCAAACGAGCGGCTGAAACTGTGGTGCAGGCCTATCAAGGCGGAAGCAATGCCGTGATCCTGCGCCCCTCTGCGGTGTATGGCCCCGGGGATATGGAAACGATGTTCTACTTCAAATCAGCTGTCGCTGCTTTTGCTGCTGTGCCGGGTAAAGGCAGTCATCGAACGTCTCTGATACATGTGCAGGACCTGGCCAACGCACTGGTCGCACTTGCCGAACAAAACGTTCGCATCGCGGAACCACTGTCGATTGATGATGGCAAAGAAGGCGGTTACGCCGTTGAAGAAGTCCTTGATCTGATTAGTCCGGACAAGCGCCGAACCACCTTGTACCTACCTTACGCAGCATTGTGGGGCATCGCGGCCATTGGTTCATTATTTGCCGGGCTGGCTGGTAAAACCCCCATGTTGACAACGGGTAAAGCACGGGAGCTATGCCATGACGACTGGGTTTGCAACCGCCCCAGCCTCAACGAGACAGGCTTTTGGAGTCCTCAGATTGAGGGTCAGCGAGGCCTACAGCAAACCCTGGCCTGGTATGAAGAAAACAGTTTGGTCTAGGGTGCTTTTCTTCGATAGATTGCCGCCATCGACAATGCTATGAAAAGCCAACGCGGCAACCACACCGGAACAGCACATGAGTTCTTCTGAATCCACGCTGGCAGCGATTATCCGCCTGCTGGAGCCCTTCAACGAAAAAGGCGTCGATATCAGCGAAAACACAACTTTCGCCAATGACCTGGAATTGGATTCTCTTTCAGTCATGGATTTTGTCGCCGAAATGGAAGACCATTTTGACATCATGATCCCGCTCAATATCTTGCCAGAGCTTGAAACCGTGGGTCAGGTCGTCGAAGCCGTAGACAATATTGCAGAGGAAAGCCGTGGCTGACCTGTTCGATAAATTCGCAGGGATGATCGAACTGCGGGACACCCTCGCATTCGAGAAAGCCAACCCCTACCAGATCTGCATGGATGAGGTGTATTCGCCCACCGAAGCCAAGATTAACGGCAAGCGTACTCTTTTGGCCGGCACCAACAATTATTTGGGTCTGACCTTCGACGAACGCTGCATCAAGGCGGCACACGATGCGCTGGATGAATTCGGCACAGGCACGACGGGTTCACGTGTACTCAATGGCACCTATGGTGCCCACCGGGAACTCGAAGACGCGATTGCAGACCTCTATGGCACAGAACACGCCATGGTCTTCAGCACTGGGTTTCTGGCCAACCTCGGGATGATTGCAGGGCTGACTGGCAAGGACGACATCATCATGATTGACGCCGACAGTCACGCCAGCATCTACGACGCCTGCGCCCTGTCTGATGCCACAATCACGCGCTTTAGGCACAATGACGCTGCTGACCTCGACAAGCGCCTTGGTCGCATCAATGGCGGCCGCAATGTGCTGGTGGTGGTGGAAGGTCTATACAGCATGTTGGGTGACAAAGCCCCGCTCGCAGACATTATTGCCGCCTGCAAAAAACATGATGCCTATCTTCTGGTAGACGAAGCCCATTCCTTTGGCCCGTATGGGCCACAGGGTCAGGGTATCGCTGCTGAACTTGGCATGGTCGACCAGGTCGATTTTATCGTAGGGACCTTCTCCAAGAGCGTTGGCACAGTTGGCGGCTATTGTGTTTCCAGCCACCCCGAATTTGACATTCTGCGCCTTGCTTCACGCGCCTTTATGTTTTCTGCCTCCCTGCCCCCATCTGTTGTGGCCTCCGCAACGGCTGCTGTACGCATCATGCAGAGCGAACGCACCCAGCAGGAAGCCCTGTGGCGTAATGCTCAGCAACTGCACTGTGGGCTGGCGGAGATGGGCTTCAATTTGGGCGCTGATTGCAGCCCCGTAATCGCTGTTGTCATTGAAGACCGGGATGCAGCCGTCAGGTCATGGGAACAGCTGATGGACATGGGAATTTATGTGAACCTGGCTCTGCCGCCAGCAACGCCACAGAATGTCAATCTGTTACGCTGCAGCCTGAGCGCAGCTCATACGCCAGAGCAAATCGATCAGATTCTGGAAGCCTTTGATACGGTTGCGAAAAGCAACAGCATTCACCGAAACTAGGCTCTAGCGAAACCCGCCCTTCACGCGTGTTTTCAAAAATAGGCTTAATCCACCGATCAACGGATGACGGCGCTGCCAGTCCTTGATCTCCATCGTGACACCACTGTGACGGCTGATTTTCCACGCAAGATAATCAATCGCGCCGGTAAATGTGAAAGCTCCCTTGACCAGTCGAAGCAGGCTGAGGGTCTTGCCGTTGACCCGGCGGAGCCACCAGACAAATTTTGACGCGCGCCGACGTGACGGGCTGGAAATTGGCATCAGGCGTCCACTATCCCCGGGAATGGGGTTCATGCCAGCTGCCATCAGCGCCGGCAACATAAGCGCATCGTAACGCTTGGGGCTTTGCTGGTATATCTGGCGGCCACGCGACTTGGCGTCCTCCGCCCGCAGCTCAGCGTTATAGGTCATCTCAAAACCGCGCGACCACATGCGTTCCGATGTGACATGCATTGTAAAGGTCGGCATCACTGCGCGGGCGAATGTAATGATGGCCTGGGACACGGCGCCAATCACACGCTTTGTGGTCTCATCATCCCGGCAATAAGCCAAAGCGCAGGGTTGCGCAAACCTTGCCCAGAACGACGAATTCAGATGGTCAGGTCGCATGACCTCTTCAAATGAAGCAACGCTCATGATGGCATATTTGCTGCGAATGGTCGTGCCGCTGACTTCGAGCTCACGATAAAAGACATTGGGTGGAATGGCCTCATTCCAGAAACCCATCCATTTGCTGCTATTCGCCTCTGCGCAACTGTCAACAAGGACATAAAAATCCAACACTTTATCTTCAACGGATTGCTGTTGCAGGCACGACCCATAAAACAGTACCGCTGCTACCGTTTTACCATGACCGAAGACAATATCCTGCGCAGCCAATTGCGCTTCTTCCAGCACAGGTTGAGACAGTTCACCGGCGATAAGGTGCTGCACAACCTCTCTGTCGTCACGACTGTCTGTAATCATGCGCGTATCGCTAAAAATTTCATGGGAACGGATGCAAACAGTTCTACAGGCTGGTCAGGAGTCGGGTCAAACATTTCTCCGTCCAGCGTCACCGGGCTATCACAACTAACGAGCGCGCGAGACACTTTCCGGCGCACAAATCCGCGCACTAATTTATTCCGTGGCTCGCCGAATAACAAAACGCGGAAGGCACGCAACAGGGAAAAGGCACCATAATCAACGCTGAGATAGCGCAACGCCCCCTCACCTACGCCGCTAGTTGCCTTCAGACCCAGCAATAATTTGTCCAGGCTTGTTACCACGACTACGAAATAAGGGCTGGGTGCATGATTTTCTTCATCAAACCGGACACCGACCTGTTCTGGCCGCATGGCAGAACGCTCAGATTTGAAGGGGTTGAGAGAGCTCAACACCAAATAGGATATCGCCAGAAAGTGCGTTATGGCATTGGGTAGTTTCAGGGGGTGGATCGCCCGCCTGCACTTATAGATACCCCGAACAACAGACGCTGCGCCGAAGAATGTGCCGTAGAGTGGTGTATCTTGCGGCGACAGGCGCATACCGACAAAAGGTAAGGATACCGGCTTAAAGCGCCCTTTTTCCCGCTCATTCCAGTTAAGAATTGCCTTCAAAACAGAAAGGGGTTTGCCTTTGGTACCAATGGCTTCAGCCGTCATATTCGTTTGCCCGCCTGGCAGTATCGCAAGCGCTGGCATATCGGGATAGGGATGATCGTTCACCAAAGACGTAACGGCGGCCTGAACCGTGCCATCCCCACCGTTCAGAACGACAAGATCAACGCCTTGAGCTGACAATTCCCCAAGAATTGACGTCATCTGGTCGATCGCATCAATTTCACGGTGGATGATATCGGGCCGCCCGTCCAGCAACGCCCGGATTGGCTCCATGCCATTTTTGAGCCGAGTACTCCCCGGATTGGATATGACGCCAATTTTCTGGATCTGCATGTCTGCCTCAGTATCGAACCCCTCGACACTAGGGCAAAATCCCCTTGGATATCAAGCAACTGACTTAGCCAGAACACGCTCAATAACGCATTTGTACCATCAGATCATTTCGCCCTGACTGCGTTTCAAAGCGTGTTTTCTTGAAAGGCGGCTGTTTGAAAAAACCCCGTTTAGCATTGTTAGAAACCCCAAACCCTTCGGAAAAGTAGGCAAATTTCCGGTTTGCATCTTCATCGTGAAACATGCCCAGTGAATAAACGCCTGGCCCGCGAGGCAGAGGCATACATACCACCATCTGCCGGCCCGTTACCTGCACGTCAAAGCGCACCAGCTTTTTGCCTTTGGCAAGCCATTCCTTCTTCTCAGAGCCGTAAAGGCTTATTCGGATATATCCTTTAATTTCTCTAATATTACTGATGGTTATGCGTATTTCATCATGTTCCACATTATCGGAGCATGTGCCCAGAGGCTGCGTTACATCGAGCAATGGAATGACGACTTCTCGCTCCATACCCTGCACGATATTGAAATCAAAGACGGGTGGCTCCAAGGCGGCCGCCGGGGATATGATGACCAACATGGCAGCAACCGCCCAAAGGCCTATATTTTGTAGCATGTCCCGCATCATCGTCCTTCGTGTGAATTTGGGGTAAACCAACATCATTCATGGCTTATTAGCTATATTGTTGGTATGAAAAGCAACATTTCAACGACACCGGCTCTATTCTCAAGACCATGACCAGCATGACCGGTGCTTTGGAGACACAAGTCGGGACCATATGCTCAGGCGCATTGATCTATATATCCTGAGGCAGGTAATCGCCCCCCTCATGGCAACATTAGGCGTTGCAGCATTGCTTTTGCTGTTGGAGCGCATGCTGCGCCTTTTCGACATTGTGGCAAACCAGGGTGGTCCCGTTGGCGTTGTCTTTCGTATGCTCGGAAACCTGATCCCGCAATATCTGGGCATAGCCCTGCCGGTGGGTATTTTCCTGGGTATATTGCTGGCTTTTAGAAAGCTATCTACAAGCTCTGAATTAGAGTCTTTGCAGGCCTGTGGCCTGGGCCTGCGTCGGCTGATGCGTGCCCCCATGATTCTCTGCTTCCTGCTGTTCGGTTTTAGCCTGGCGCTTTTGGGGTATATCCAACCGACGAGCTACTACGCCTTTCAGAGCCTGCAATTCGAGCTTTCTTCCGGTGCCTTTGGCGCTTCTATCAAGCCCGGGGACTATAACGAGCTGGGTGATGGACTGACATTGCGGATCGACCGCTCCGAGGATGGTGGTCGCAAGCTTATGGAAATTTTTGCGCAGAAAGAGCGACCCGACGGCCATACAACAACTATAACCGCTACGGAGGGGCAATTTCTGGCAATTCCGGACGGCTCTATGGTGCTCCTGCGCCTAAAAGACGGTGTCATTCTTGACAGCTTGCCTGGAGAGAGTGAACCCCGGACTTTTCGCTTCCAGCAGCATGACTGGCAGGTTGATTTGCCAAAGGTCAGCAAATTCCGTAGCCGCGGTGGTAAAGAACGCGAACAAACACTGCACGAGTTAATCCTTGATGACAACGGTCGATTGGAACCCCTGACAGAGACAGCCGTATGGGGCGCCTTTTTTGACCGTAGCCTGCGATCACTCTCCATCCTCTTCCTGCCATTCCTTGCGATCGGTCTTGGCGTTGTGTCCAAACGTCAGCAACGTTCTCTGGGCATGGTCGTTGGTCTGG
>JAURPT010000054.1 GCA_030836535.1 Alphaproteobacteria bacterium | reverse complement strand
CTTGAAAGAGGGGTCGCCTAGCTTGGTCGTACCACCGCCCATGAGCACGATGGGCTTGTGCCCGGCTTTTTGGAAGTGGCGCAACATCATGATTTGCACAAGGGATCCGACATGCAGGCTGTCTGCCGTGCAGTCGAAGCCGATATAGCCGGTCAACATGCCTTCGCTGGCTTTGCGGTCCAATGCTTCAATGTCAGTACATTGATGCAGGAACCCGCGGTCAACAAGGGTGTTGATAATGTCGGACTTGTACTTGCTCATGAGGCCTGTTCTACTGCGTTCTGGTATCGAAAGACGGTTGCATATCACACTCGCCCATGAGCCAAAAGACCCTACAGACAGCTATCGGCATGATGAGCGGCACCTCGCTGGATGGGGTGGATGCCGCGTTGATACGTGGTGACGGTGAAATAATCACTGAATTCGGCCCCTCGATCTATCTGGCCTATAGTCCAGAACAACGGCAGCAAATTCGTGCTTTGCTGAACCTGGTTCAGGAAAAGGGATCGGCGGCCAGAGGCAATGATGCCGTTCAGCAGGTCGAACGACTGATTACCGAGCATCATGTAGCGGCGATTGAAACATTGCTGTCAGAAAACGGCGTGGATGCCAGCAGTATTGACGTTCTGGGTATGCACGGCCAAACAGTCTTGCATCGACCGGATGAAGGCTGGACCTGGCAAATAGGGGATGGTGACTATCTGGCGGAACAGACGGGTATCCCTGTTGTTGATGACTTTCGGTCTGCCGATATGAAAGCGGGTGGGCAGGGAGCGCCTTTCGCGCCGCTATATCATGAGGCCCTGATTGGTAGTGCGGGGTTGGAAGCGGCGGCCTATCCCGTCGTTGTCGTGAACATTGGGGGGGTGGCCAATCTAACCTGGGTCAAGCCAGGTGAAGATGTCATTGGATTTGATGTAGGGCCCGGCAATGCCCAGATGGATGATTGGGCGGTGGATAAGCTCGGCGCGTCCTTTGACGAAAATGGCCAATTGGCTGCAAATGGCAAGGCCGAACAAGCCATTGTTCGTCAGGTTATCGCCTTGCCCTTTTTCTCAGAAAACTACCCGAAGTCCTTGGACAGGTTGGACTTTTCTTTGGGTCCTGTAGTACACCTGCCTGCTGAAGACGGCATGGCAACACTGGCAGCGATCACCGTTGCGGGGATTATGCACGGCATAGATTTGCTGCCCGAAAAGCCGGCATCACTCTACATTTGCGGTGGTGGTCGCAAGAACACTCATCTGATGCAGTTGTTGGAACAAGCATCTGGACTGAAGCCTCAACCGGTCGACGTTCTCGGCTGGCGTGGTGATATGCTGGAGGCCGAGCTTTTCGGACATTTGGCGATCCGTTCGCTCAAGGGACTACCTTTGTCGTTGCCGTCAACCACAGGGGCTCGCAAGGCTGTTACAGGGGGTGTGTTGCATCATCCCCCTGTCAAACTTTCCGCTTAATTTTACAGTGCCTTACACGCTCAAACGCTTGTTGAGATAGTCCTCAACGGTGCCCACCATTTCTTCCATATGGTTTTCATAGAAGTGGCTGGCGCCTTTGATCTTTGCATAGTCGACTTCAATCGCCTTTTGTGCCTGCAGCTTTTCGGCCAGCTTGGCTGAGGCTTCCTCTTCAACGACATTGTCATCAGTACCCTGGATAATCAGGCCGGAAGACGGGCAGGGCGCCAGAAAGTTGAAATCATACATGCTGGCAGGCGGTGAAACCGAGATAAACCCTTCGATTTCCGGGCGGCGCATCAGCAATTGCATACCAATCCAGGCACCAAAGGAAAAACCGGCGACCCAGCAATTGCGGGCATCAGGGTTATATGTCTGGATCCAGTCCAATGCAGCAGCTGCGTCGGAGAGCTCACCAACACCGGCGTCAAATTCACCCTGACTACGGCCTACACCACGGAAATTAAAGCGCAGAACAGAATAACCACGACGGACGAAGGCATGGAACAGGTTGTAAACAACCTTATTGTTCATGGTGCCCCCAAATTGGGGGTGCGGATGAAGGATAACGGCGACTGGCGCAGTCTTGGATTTGCCGGGGTGGTAGCGCCCCTCAATACGCCCTTCAGGGCCGTTAAAGATGACTTCAGGCATGAAGCGAAACTCCGCTTAAGACGAGGTAGGATGCAATGGCCGAGAAATGCTTTGGCTTTTTCTGGAACAGCATTTAGAATCAACGCGTTGTGTTATTTCGCCTTGAACAGGCCACTACTGGACATCAGATAGGCAGAGATCGTCTTCTGATCAAGAGCTTCAAAAAAAGACTGTCCAACTGCCGGTACGGCGCTCTATATAGCACGAAAGATCACGAAAGCGAGCAAAGGACGATGGGTTTTTTCTCCAAGTTGCGAGACATAGCGCGGGTCACCGTTGAAAAAGACCCTGCTGCCTGCTCCAAGCTGGAGGTATGGATTGCCTATCCTGGCTTTCATGCCATGGTCTTCTATTACATGGCCCACAGGGTGCATCTGTGGAAGCTATGCACGTTGTCGCGCTGGATTTCTTCCATTGGCCGTGCCCTGACAGGTATTGAAATTCACCCCGCAGCCAAGATAGGCGAACGTTTCTTCATGGACCACGGCATGGGGATCGTGATCGGCGGCACAGCAGAAATTGGCAATGACGTTACCCTTTATCAGGGGGTAACTCTTGGCGGCACGTCGCTGGAACCAGGCAAGCGCCACCCCACATTGAAGGACAATGTCACCGTTGGTGCTGGCGCCAAGGTACTGGGACCTATCACAATCGGTGAGAACGCCCGTATTGGTGCGAATGCCGTGGTCATCAAGGATGTTGCTGCAGATACGTCCATGGTTGGCGCGCTCGCCCGGTCTACCAAACGCAAGGTGGCAAATTCCGATGAGTTCTGGGCTTATGGCATCCCAACAGAGGATTTGCCGGACCCGGTGGCGCGCTCGATCGAAGGGTTGCTCGAGCATGTCCATCAGCTTTCCAATCGCGTGAAGGCGTTGGAAGAAGAAAACTCTGTTTTGTTGGAAGGCTCAAATACTGACGATGCGCGGGCAGAAGGCCGGCCAACTAAGGGTTAGCGTTGTTTTAGTGGTCAAGCGGCCACATCGGGCAGGGGCCGTATGATATATCTGGACCATAATGCGACAACACCAGTAAGGCCGGAAGTTGTCAGCCGGATCGCAGAGGTGCTGGCCTTGCCAGGTAACCCATCATCTACCCACGCAGCGGGTCGGCAGGCCCGTAAGGTGCTGGATGATGCCCGCGACCAGGTGGCCGCTGCGTGTGGCGCCTCTCCACGAGAGATTGTCTTCACCAGCGGCGGTACTGAAGCAAATGGCATGGCCCTGTCCGGTATAAGCGCAGAACATTTGATTGTTTCTGCGACTGAACATGACTCCATCCTCACCCATGCGGGTGAAAGTGGGTTGCCCTATGACGTCGTGCCGGTTGATAGCGGCGGCAGTATCCAGCTTGATGTTCTAGAGAGCTGTTTGAGGGCCGCCAAAGGCCGTATGTTGGTATCAGTTATGCTGGCTAACAATGAAACGGGCGTTTTACAGCCGATTTCAGAGATTGCATCTCTGGCAAAAGAACATGAGGCTTTCATCCATTGCGATGCGGTACAGGCCTTCGGCAAGATCCCCGTCGATTTCGAGGCGCTCGGGGTCGACTATATGACGCTGTCTTCACATAAGATTGGTGGCCCAAAAGGCGTTGGCTGCCTTGTGGTTCGGGCGGGCCTTGATGTGAAGCCTTTCGTGCATGGTGGTGGTCAGGAAATGGGGCGGCGTTCCGGTACGGAAAACCTGCCTGGCATAGGCGGGTTTGGCATGGCTGCGAGCATGGTGCCTGACCTCTTGGCCCAGATGGAGGAACTGCAGCAGTGGCGCGACAGCCTTGAAAGTGACATGCGTAGTGCCTCAAACGACGTGGTGGTAATGGGTGATGCAGACAATCGCCTGTCTAATACGCTGAATATTTCTATGCCTGGGGTCGATAATGACGTGCAACTCATGGCGCTCGACCTGGCAGGCTATTGTGTGAGTGCCGGGT
>JAURPT010000002.1 GCA_030836535.1 Alphaproteobacteria bacterium | reverse complement strand
GCAGGCATTGTCAGACTAAATCTGTGGCGCACAAAAGTGCTTGAAAGCAACCTATCCTATGCCGCAAGTTGACGCCACTCTGCCAGGGCAGCGGAGCGGTAGGCTTTGAAGTTTTCGCGACTTTCGAGGTGGCGGTCTTTGTTGAAGTGATTGTGAATTGAAGCATGAACGGAGACGAATTTTTGCAGGGTCTTGTGCCTTCGGAATTTGGACATTGCTCGCTCCCTTCGTCGAAAGGGTAGATGTGAATTCTCTGCTCGATTGTTGAGCCACCTGCCTGTCTCCTGGCATTCGGCATTGCCAATCACGTTCATCGCAGCGCGATATGATTTGAGGCGGTCTGTAACGACGACCTTCGGTCGGCCATATTGTTTCATGGCCTTACGTAGAAACCTCAGCGCAGCCGCGCGGTTCCGCCGTTCCGTGACAAAAGATTCAAGCACCTCGCCTTCGTGATTAACGGCCCGCCACAGGTAATGGGTTTCACCATTGATCCGCACGAAAACCTCATCCAGGTGCCAACGCCATTGAGTCCAGTTTCGATGATTGGCGACACGCTTCTTCCTGATTTCGGCCGCGAATATGGGGCCGAACCGATTCCACCAGTATCGGACCGCTTCATGGCTGATATCGATACCTCGTTCATGCAGAAGGTCTTCGACCTACCGCAAGGACAGTGGAAAGCGGACATACATCATCACGGCAAGTTCGACGAGAAGATAAAGCGAAATGAATAGAAGGGCCCCGAATAGTGCTTTGGCGAGCTAAAATGGGGCCGAAGAAGAGTGTCCGGCGGGACCGAGTGAAACCTAGTCACCTTCGATGAAAAAAGTGGTGACGGGGCATTTGGAATTCTTATTTATCGTCCGATTTGGGTCGTAAGCGCACATTCCAAATTTGGACAAGTACCATTATCCGAATTCCAGAATTCGAAAGTCGATAACTGAAGCCTTAAAGCACTTACAGCCTGAGAGGTCTGATGAAGCTATATCTATCAGACGCACCTGCAAAATTTTCTTGTTAATATAAAGAATTCCTTATACAATTTTACTTGCATCCAGAGAGGGCATAACCCCGCCAACCAGCCTACCGGGCAACGGTGGTAAAATGATGCGGCCAGTGAGCAAATAGTTCGGTCGTAGCCTCTCGTGATGTATCGCGGGAGGCTTTGTGTTTTCCGCATTGTATGAAACTGGTCCCTCGCGGGACCAAGGGCATTTGAGAACCAGCTTGTGCGCCCTGGCCATGTGGCCGAAGCACTAAAGAGGAGAACTATCATGCCTTGGGTACAATGGAAGCCTGGAATAAGTGTCTGGGAAGGAGAGAGCACTAAGGAGGAGCAGATGGAATTCTACCGCCGCTTCTCTAATGTCGGCGGATGCGGCTTCCCCTCCACTAACCATCGCTCTGCCCTTCGCTCAAGAGAGCGGATGCAAGAAGAGGAACCCGAACAGCAGGAAGAACTGCCCCGATCTACCTGATTTACCAACCATTGTTCCCACAATATGGCTCTAAGCCACGAATGTAGGCATCTCTATGGTCACCAAGAGCCGTCGCTTACACCCAAGGCTACTGAAAAGGCTGGGCCAAAACGGTCGTCCAGAACAGCCATCATTCTGGCTAGCCATGAATGCCTCACAAAACAACAGACCAAGGCATTGCCCGACAGCGTCCCACAGATGCCCTAGCAAACCGCCTAACACTCCCAATTATGGATGACACAACATGACAAACAGTAATAGGCCAACCCTCTGGTATCGACAGCACCCCTATAACGGAGACCTGGTTTTTGCCGAGCCTGGTGACGCCCTCTATTCAGACGCGCTCCACAGGGCACTTGGTTCGGAAACATGGGGCGAGTTTCGTCGGCTTATGCCTGAAGCAGAATTCCACGATCTCATTTACGGCAGATATGAGCATCTATGGGACCTGGAGGTCGTGCCGGAGGATGATGAGATTTTCGACTGCACCATATTTCCTGCCGTGGCGCAGGGTGACTACCCTGAGTGGCTACAACAACGAATGCAGAACTTAATTCCAAAGGATATTGCCGAGAAATACGGCAGATCAAAAGCGACCGCATTCAGCGGTGATTACCTGAGTATTGATCCTGAACATGAAAACGAAATTGTCGACGCACTGCGTAATAAAGGATTCGCTGTTAAGCAGAGGAGTGATCTCAGTTTTTGGTAGAGACATCTACTACGGTGCTTTGACCAAACAATATGTTAGGGTGAATGGTAGGGTTAGAAGTTATTAATTTACAATTAATCCTTATAATTCAGTACCTTATAAAACATAAATGGTGGAGCTGGACGGGATCGAACCGACGACCTGAAGCTTGCAAAGCTACCGCTCTCCCAACTGAGCTACAGCCCCCAAACCATTTTGTGGCGCAGCATTTTGGCTGCGGGGCCTTCTATTATGACTGCACGCAGCATAAGTCAATTCCACAATGCACTCTGATCGAAATTTTTTGCACTTTCGCCCCGGCTGCCGCCAAAAAGGCGTTATTTTGAATTTGACAGGATTCACCAGATTCTTCATGCTCTTGGCCCATATTGTTCCGGCTAATGGAACAACCACCATATCTACAACTTTTGTCGATATGGGCTTGGGGTAAACACGGTGACCGGCGGCAGCCGCATCAGAAAACGAAGGGGAACGCAGCACAGATGGGCGCTGAGGTTATCCGGATTCTGAAATCACTTTTTTCCATCCACCCGGACCTTCGGGTGGGCATTGGTTCTCGCCGATGGTTCACCCCATTGGGTGTGCTGGGTATCATGGGCACAGGCCTCATCGGCACAGGCAGCTATGTGCTGCCCGATTTTGGCCCCGAGCGTGAAGCAGACCTCGCAGACACTCCGGCCACGCTGGCTATTGCCGAGCCCTTCAATAACGACATTCCGGTTGATCTTGCCATTGTAGAGCCTGTTCTGGTTCCTGAACCCGAGCCTGTGCTGAAATCTGTAACGGTTGGGCGTGGTGACACACTGGCACGTCTGCTTGACCGCAACGGCGTGCCACGCCAACCCGCTTACCATGCCATTCAGGCCCTTTCGAAGAATTTTGATGTCCGCCGCCTGCAGGTTGGCCAGGAAGTGAACCTGGTCTTGGACCCGACAGATGAAACACAATTGCTGGCGCTGAGCGTGAAACCGGATGTTGACCGGATTGTCACCTCCAGCCGCCACGAAGATGGCAGCTTCTACAGCGACGTGGAAATGTTGCCGCTCGATAAGGTGATGATCCGCGCCGAGGGCCGAATTGATGACAGCCTTTACATGGCGATGGACCGGGCAGGCGTTGCGCCGGAAATCATTGCTGAGCTGATCATGATCTACAGCTTTGATGTCGACTTCCAGCGCGAGATCCGCCAGGGCGACGCCTTTAAGCTGTTCTACGAACAATATCTTGATGAAACCGGCGCGGTCGCCAAGCATGGTGACATCCTGTTCGGCAATTTGACACTACGCGGCAAACCGCTGAACCTGTACCGCTATGTCACCAGCGATGACGACAAGATCGACTATTACAACGAGCACGGCCATAGCGTTCGCAAGGCATTGCTGCGCACGCCCATCGACGGGGCACGGCTGACCTCACGCTTTGGCAAGCGCAGGCACCCGGTGCTGGGCTACACCAAAATGCACAAGGGTATCGACTTCGGGGCGCGCCGCGGCACCCCTATTCGCGCTGCTGGTGACGGCGTTGTAGAACGGGCTTCACGATATGGTTCTTTCGGCAATTATGCGCTGATCCGCCATAGCAGCGAATTCAAGACGGCCTATGCCCATATGAAGGGCTTTGCCCGGGGCATGAAGAAGGGCGCCAAGGTCAAACAAAGCCAGATTATCGGCTATGTTGGCACCACTGGCCGGTCAACCGGCCCTCACCTGCATTATGAAGTGCTAAAGAATGGCAAACACGTCAACCCGCTGAGCCTGAAATTGCCTTCCGGGCGGCGGCTGGAAGGCGAGGAATTGAAGACCTTCCAGACCATGCTGGCCGAGCGGCAGGTGGCCATGGCCAACACGCCGGTCATGACCCAACTTGCCGCCTCAGCCCCCGCAGCAACCACAGCACCTGCCGCGGGAGAATAGGCCTAGGCCGCGCGAGAGCGGATCTCCTGCCCATTGACGACCAGCTTGCCATCACGCGCGCTGACATTCACCAATGAGTCTTCGCTGACATCGCCCTGCAGGATCAACTCTGCCAACGGGTTCTGCAGAGATCGCTGGATCACCCGCTTGAGTGGACGTGCCCCATAAACCGGGTCATAGCCCGCATCTGCCAACCAGTTCCTGGCGGCATCATCCAGCAACAGCTGGATGTTGCGGTCTTCCAACAAGCCTTCAAGGTGGCCCAGTTGAATATCAACAATGCCACCCATGTGGTCGCGGCCCAGGCGGTGGAACAGAATGGTTTCGTCCAGCCGGTTAAGGAATTCAGGCCGGAACGCAGCCCGGACCACGCTCATCACCTCTTCGCGCACATCTTCTGGGTCCGCGCCATCGACCTGGGTGGCCAGCACATCGCTGCCGAGGTTTGACGTCAGAATGATCAGCGTATTGGTGAAGTCCACCGTGCGGCCTTGCCCGTCTGTCAGGCGACCGTCATCGAGCACCTGCAGCAGCACGTTAAAGACATCCGGGTGCGCCTTTTCCACTTCATCAAACAGGATGATCTGGAACGGGCGGCGGCGAACCGCTTCGGTCAGCACACCGCCTTCTTCATAGCCGACATAACCTGGGGGCGCACCAATCAGGCGGGCCACCGCATGCTTCTCCATGAACTCAGACATATCAATGCGGGTCATGGCATGGTCATCGTCAAACATGAAGGAGGCCAAAGCCTTGGTCAGCTCTGTCTTGCCGACACCCGTCGGCCCCAGGAACAGGAAGGAACCAATAGGCCGGGCGGCATCCTGCAGGCCAGCACGGGCACGGCGCACCGCATCAGACACAACCTGAACGGCTTCAGCCTGACCAATCACACGCTTGCCAAGCTCCTGCTCCATGCGCAGCAGTTTTTCACGCTCGCCTGCCAGCAATTTGTCAACGGGGATGCCTGTCCAACGAGAGACGATGTAGGCAATGTCCTGGTCGGACACTTCTTCCTTCAGCACATGGTCTTCGCTCTCAGCGACGGCTTCTTCAACCTTCTTTTCCAGGTCGGGGATCAACCCATAGGCATATTCACCCGCCTTTGCGAGGTCGCCATCGCGTTGGGCCTGTTCCAGTACCAGGCGGGCAGCATCCAGCTCTTCCTTGAGCTTTTGCTGGCCGGACAATTTATCCTTCTCAGCCTGCCACTGGGCAGTCAGGGAACCAGATTTTTCCTCCAGCTCGACAAGGTCCTCTTCCAGCTTTTCCAGCCGGTCCTGTGAGCCTTTGTCGCTTTCCTTGCGCAGGGCTTCCCGTTCGATCTTGAGCTGGATAATCCGGCGATCAAGCTCATCAATTTCCTCAGGCTTGGAGTCTACCTCCATGCGCAGCCGCGAGGCGGCCTCATCCATCAGGTCGATGGCCTTGTCCGGCAAGAAACGATCGGAGATATAGCGGTTGGACAGGGTGGCGGCTGAAACAATGGCCCCATCCGTAATACGGATGCCATGGTGCAGCTCATACTTTTCCTTGAGCCCGCGCAGGATCGATACTGTGTCTTCTACCGTCGGTTCCTGAACCAGTACGGGCTGGAAGCGCCGCTCAAGCGCGGCATCTTTTTCCACATGCTTGCGGTATTCATCCAGCGTTGTTGCGCCAATGCAATGCAGTTTGCCGCGCGCCAAAGCAGGCTTCAGCAGGTTGGAGGCATCCATAGAGCCTTCCGAGGCCCCTGCCCCCACAATGGTGTGCATTTCATCGATGAACAGGATGATTTGACCATCAGACGACTGGACCTCTTCCAGTACAGCCTTGAGGCGTTCTTCAAATTCACCACGGAACTTGGCACCGGCAATCAGCGCGCCCATATCGAGCGCGAGCACACGCTTTTCCACCAAGCTGTCGGGCACATCACCATTGGCAATGCGCAGCGCCAGGCCTTCTGCAATGGCTGTTTTACCCACACCCGGTTCGCCGATCAGCACCGGGTTATTTTTGGTCCGGCGGGAGAGTACCTGGATGGTGCGACGGATTTCTTCATCACGACCAATGACAGGGTCGAGCTTGCCATTGCGGGCATCTTCCGTCAGGTCTTGGGCGTATTTCTTGAGCGCATCATAGGCATTCTCTGCCGACGCAGAATCCGCTGTGCGGCCCTGGCGAATCTGGTTGATCGCCTCGTTGAGCGCCTGCGGCGTTGCACCTGCCTTCTTGAGAATATCTGCCGATGGCGTACCGCTGGCCATGGTCAGTGCCTGTAGCAGGCGCTCTACCGTGACATAGCTGTCACCTGCTTTTTCAGCCATCTGCAGGGCGCTGTCGAGCACGCGGGCATTTTCGTTGGACAGATAGACATTGCTGGCGCCCGCCCCTTCAACACGGGGGAGCTTTGCCAGGGCAGCGTCAATATCTGCAGGCAGCGAGACGGCGTTGGCCCCACTGGCTGTCAGCAGGTTGACGGCAAGGCCCTCCTCATCTTCGATAAGAACCTTGAGTAGATGTTCAGGGGTAAACTGTTGATGGCCGGAGCGCTGAGCCAGCATCTGCGCTGACTGCAAAAAGCCCTTCGACCGGTCCGAAAACTTTTCGATATCCATGTCTGGTCACCTCAATCATGAGCATTTCCAATGGCCTGATCCTTCATTAAGCAACCAGGCATATGCTCTATATGGTGTTGCCATTCAGCAACACAAGAGGGGTGACCTCTAATTTTTTGGCGGGGTTATTTCCCCCAACCAAGCCCTATTCAGAGGGCTCAGCCGGTGCCGCATTTTCTGCAGGTGCCTCAGCTGCGGGAGCAGGCGCTTCTGCTGCCGGGCTTGCCTCTGCACCTTCGGGTGCCGCCGCCTTGGCACGGCCATTACGGCGCTGGCCGCCGGACCGACGTTGCCGGCGCCCGGGCGCTGGGTTTTCGTCCGTCGCTGCATTCACAGCCGTCTGTTCCACATTGGGAATAGGCATGTCGACAGAGGGTTGTTCGACCGCCTCAACATTTTCAGCAGGGGTAGCCGCTGGCGCGTCGTCCCGCTGCTTTTCGCGGTGTTGTTCACCTTCTGCCGGCTGATTTTCACGACGATTGGCCTCTGCCTTTTCGCGCGCTTTCGCCTGGGCTTCACTGGCCTCATTCACCATGCGCTGATAGTGCTCTGCGTGTTGCAGCAGGCTTTCGACGATCACCCGGTCCTTGTTGGAGCGGGCATCACGGGCAAGCGATACATATTTCTCAGCGAGTTGCGCAGCATTTCCCCGCAGGCGGCCATTGGGGCCGTTACTGTCCAGCGACCGGTTAATGTTAGATCCCTGGGATTTACGGTTATTGTTGCGGCCGCGATTACGCTGCCTGCCATTATTACCTTGCCTCATATCAGCTTTTCACCGTTTCAGTTTCCAATGACGGTTGATGTTTTTGGGGTTCCTCTTTCTTACCCCGTGACCAGGTCTTGCAACACCGGTCAGACTCGGCACAAACCAAGCCACCTGCCTGGCACTCTGTGCCATGGCTTCCTGTATCTATTCAGGATCTGAAGGGCCCTGCAGCATTTGCTTGCTGATCCCGCCTCTTCGGGTACGAACCTAGCCGCTGCAGCCGGCTTTTCCAACCCTGAATCGTGCTCTGGCCGAATTATTTTTTGGCGGAATTACGCCATGTTCCGCCGACACAGCGCGCGATTCCAGAAAGATCGTTTCGGCGCAATATGTTGGCACCGATCTCTTGCTGCAGCATAGTCGCCACGTCATCCGCCTGGCCTTCCCCCAATTCGAACATCACCAGGCCTTCACCGCCTGTCAGGCGCTGTAAATCGGCAATGATGGCCCGGTAGGCATCCAGTCCGTCAGCACCACCCTCCAGCGCCAAAGCGGGGTCATAGTCACGCACCTCGGGCATCAGCTCTGCCATGTCGCCCTGCCGGATATAGGGCGGGTTGGAGACAACAATATCGGCAAGCCCGTCGGCCACTGCACTGGCCCAGTCACCACAGACAAAACTGACCCGATCCGACAGGCCGAGTTGCTCCGCATTGTAGCGCGCAACAGCCAGCGCCACCGGGCTCTTGTCGACCGCAATGCCGCGGGCGTTCGGGTATTCGCGCAATAGGGCCAGGATGATGCACCCGCTGCCCGTGCCCAGGTCAACAATTGTGTGATCGGCGCCCCGATCGGGTCGAGCTTCCAGCACAGCCTCAACCAACGTTTCCGTGTCGGGTCGGGGGTCGAGAACGTCTGCTGTAACCAACAGGTCCATATCCCAGAACGACTTTTGACGCAGGATTTTTGATACCGGTTCCCGAAACAGGCGTCGCTCCAGCATGGCATCAAAGGCCATCTCGACACGCAGACCGACTTCCTCATCGGGCCGAGAAAGAATGTCTGCATGGGTCATGCCAGACGCAGCCTGAAACAACAGCCGCGCGTCCAGCACCGGGTTGTCGACACCTGCTTCGCCCAGGGCCTCTGTCGCGGCCCGAAGCGTCACATGAACGGTAGGTGGCACTAGGCCTGCGCCTCGGCTTCCGCCAGCTGGGCGGCCTGGTCTTCCGTTATCAGGGCATCGACAATTTCATCCAGCCCGTCGCCTTCCATAATCTGGTCCAGCTTATGGATCGTCAGGTTAATGCGATGATCCGTTACACGATTCTGCGGAAAATTATAGGTCCGGATACGCTCGGACCGATCGCCCGAACCTACCTGGTTTTTACGCGAGTCCGACCGCTCAGCTGCCAGGCGTTCGCGCTCCGCCTCATAGATGCGCGACCGCAGGATCGTCATGGCCTTGGCCTTGTTCTTATGCTGCGAAGACTCGTCCTGCTGCGTTACCACCGTGCCAGTGGGAATGTGGGTAATGCGCACCGCGCTTTCCGTTTTATTCACATGCTGGCCACCGGCACCACTGGCGCGGTACACATCAATGCGCAGGTCTTTTTCTTCAATATCCACGTCGACTTCTTCAGCCTCAGGCAGCACAGCCACCGTCGCTGCCGACGTGTGAACGCGCCCGCCGGATTCCGTCTCGGGAATACGCTGCACCCGGTGTACCCCGGACTCATATTTCAGGCGCGAGAACACGCCCTTACCTGTGATATTGGCCACCACTTCTTTGTAACCGCCCACGCTGGAATCATTGGCCGAGATGACCTCGACCTTCCAGCCATGCTGGTCAGACAGGCGCTGATACATGCGGAAAAGATTACCAGCAAAAAGCGCAGCCTCATCACCCCCGGTGCCAGCACGGATTTCCAGAATGGCATTCTTGTCGTCGGCCGCATCCTTGGGCAAAAGCTGAATCTGGATCCTGTGGTCAAGCTCAGGCAACAAGTCCTTAAGCTCACGGAATTCTTCTTCGGCCACGGCTTTCATGTCCGCGTCCGTGTCACCATCGGCGATCATTTCCGCTAGGTCCGCCATTTCCTCACGCTTCTGCAGCAGGTCGCGTGCAGCCGCGACGATCGGTGTCAGGTCCGAATATTCCTTTGAAAGTGCTGCAAAGTCTTCGCCGGACAGGTCGGCAGCCTCCGACATGCGGGCTTCCATTTCCTCGAAGCGCCGTACAAGTTGATGCAGTCGTTCTTCTGCGATCATGCTGCGTCTCCCCCGCTCAGAGCAGCCATCAGATCACCACGAGCAACCTGCTGCTGTTCGCCACCATCCAGGTCGCGCAGAGTAACGACACCAGCGTCCAGTTCGTCATCGCCCATCAACACGACATATCGCGCATTGGCTTTATTGGCCTGCTTCATGCGCTTGCCGACATTACCCTTTGCCCCCATGTCAGCTGAGATGCCTGCATGGCGCAGTTCTTGTAGCAATGTCAGCCCTTCTTTGGCGGCGCGGTCCCCCACCGGCACAATGACGACCGGGCGGTCAACAGCAGGGGGTTCATCGATCAGCATGGCCAAACGCTCGATGCCTGACCCCCAGCCAATACCCGGCGTGGCCGGGCCACCCATGGTGCCAATCAGGCCATCATAGCGCCCCCCGGCCAGTACGGCACTTTGCGCGCCCAATAGCTCTGTGGTGAATTCAAAAGCCGTGTGGGTGTAGTAGTCAAACCCACGGACGAGCTGTTCATTCAGCTGATAGGCAATACCCAGCTGATCCAGCCCTGTCCGCACAGAAGCAAAAAAGTCGGCGGAGGCCTCATTGAGATAGTCAGACATGGCAGGGGCACCCGCCACGACTTCACGGTCACGCTTGTCTTTGGAGTCGAGAATACGTAGCGGGTTGCGCTCCAGGCGCTCCTGCGCTTCTTCGCTCAACCGGTCGCGGCTGTCATTGAAATAATCCACCAGCACATCACGATAGGCGATACGACTTTCGCTATCGCCCAGTGTGTTCAGCTCCAGCGTCACCTTGCCTGCCAGACCAAGGGTGTCCAGCAATTGTGCGCCCAGGGCAATCACTTCAATGTCTGCCTGGGGTTCGGCAACGCCCAGAATTTCAACATCCAGCTGGTGGAATTGCCGCTGACGACCTTTCTGCGGGCGTTCATGGCGGAACATCGGCCCATAGGCATAGAGCTTGAGCGGCAGGTTTTGGCTCAACCCGTTGGAGATAAAGGCGCGGGCAATACCGGCTGTAAATTCAGGCCGCAGGGTCAGGCTGTCACCCGAACGATCGTCGAAGGTATACATTTCCTTGGTAACCACATCTGTGGTTTCACCCAGCGTGCGGTTGAACACCTCGGTAAATTCGAAAATCGGGGTATCGATCTGGGTGTAGGTGTAGCGTTCGGCGATCCGGCGAAACTGCTCAATAATATGCTGGTGCCGACGAATGTCGTCAGACAACAGGTCATGAGTGCCACGAACGGGCTGCAATTTGGCCATGTTAGCCTCTCTGAAGCTTGCTAGGAGGCGCGGTCCAGCGACTGCTCTGCCTCGATTTCTGTGGCCTTGTTTTCCACAAGATCGACAATATGGTCAATCATCTTTTCGTCGCTGATTTTATGATCAGTAACGCCAGACAGGTAGACCATATGGTTCCCCTGCCCGCCACCGGTAATGCCGATGTCCGTTTCACGCGCTTCACCGGGGCCATTCACAACACATCCCAGGATCGACAGCGACATAGTCGTGCTGATATGGGCTAGCCGTTCTTCAAGAATTTCAACGGTCTTGATCACGTCAAAACCCTGCCGCGCGCAGGATGGGCACGAGACGATGGAAACACCCCGATGGCGCAGGCCCAGGCTCTTGAGGATTTCAAAACCGGCATGAATTTCCTCTACAGGGTCTGCTGACAGCGATACGCGGATGGTGTCGCCAATACCAGCCCAGAGCAACATGCCCATACCGATGGAGGACTTGACGGTGCCACCGCGCAAGCCTCCCGCCTCGGTAATGCCCAGATGCAATGGGTAATCGCAGGCTTCCGCAAGGCCCTGATAGGCCGCCACCGCCAGGAAAACATCTGATGCCTTGACGCTGATCTTGAAGTCGAAGAAATCATTATCTTCCAGAATACGCGCGTGGTTCAGCGCGCTTTCCACCATCGCCTTCGGGCAGGGTTCGCCGTAACGTTCCAGCAATTCCCGCTCCAACGACCCGGCATTAACGCCAATCCGCATGGAGCAGCCATGATCCTTGGCCGCCTTGACGACCTCTCTCACGCGCTCTGCACTGCCGATATTACCCGGGTTAATCCGCAGGCAGGCCGCTCCAGCCTCAGCCGATTCAATCGCCCGCTTATAGTGGAAGTGGATATCGGCCACGATGGGCACATTGGCCTGGCGGGTGATCTCCGCCAACCCCCTGGTC
>JAURPT010000053.1 GCA_030836535.1 Alphaproteobacteria bacterium | reverse complement strand
TGACGGAGAATACCCAGCCTGCACTGATGGCCGTCAGCGTGGCGGCCATGCGTGTTCTTGAAAAAGATGGCGGACTTGACCTTGCTGCCAAAGCCAAATTCGTTGCTGGTCATTCCCTAGGTGAATATAGCGCGCTGGCAACAGCGGGTGTTTTCACGCTCTCTGATACGGCCAAATTGCTCAAATTGCGTGGTCAGGCCATGCAACGGGCTGTGCCAGTTGGGGAAGGGGCCATGGCCGCTGTTCTGGGGCTGGAACTGGAAGATGCGCGTGCGGTTGCTGAAGAAGCGGCGCAGGGTGATGTCTGCACTGCAGCCAATGATAATGCACCGGGCCAGATTGTGCTGAGCGGTAGCAAGGCGGCCATTGAGCGTGCTGTCGTTCTGGCGAAGGAAAAGGGCGCCAAGCGCTCCATGTTGTTGCCCGTAAGCGCACCGTTCCATTGTGCATTGATGGAACCAGCTGAGCGTGAAATGGAAGAAGCCCTGGCCAATGTGGCCATGTCGGTGCCGTCTGTGCCTTTGGTGGCCAATGTCACTGCCTCGCAGGTGGCAGACCCTGAAGAAATCCGGAAGCTTCTGGTGCAGCAGGTAAAGGGTGCTGTGCGTTGGCGCGAATCCGTGCTCTATATGGGTGAACAAGGCGTTGGTACATTGGTTGAAGTTGGGGCTGGCAAGGTGCTGACCGGCATGGCCCGTCGCATCAATCGTGATCTGTCCACCCATTCGGTACAGGGTCCGGATGATATTGAGGCCTTGCTGCAAGCACTTTAGTGCTTTGCCTTAGGAAAGGGGTATAGATGTTTGATCTAACAGGAAAAAAAGCACTTGTAACAGGCGCCTCAGGTGGTATTGGCAGCGCGATCGCGCAGGCTTTGCATGCACAGGGTGCTACAGTAGGCCTTTCGGGTACGCGTGAAGAGGCTTTGAAGGCTGTCCAAGCTGAATTGGGTGATCGGGCTTTCATTTTACCCTGTAACCTGAGCGATGATGATTCCCTGGATCAGCTATCCAAACAGGCCGATGAGGCCATGGGTGGCCTCGATATTCTCGTCAATAATGCGGGCCTGACGCGGGATAATCTGGCGATGCGCCTGAAAGATGATGACTGGGACGCGGTTCTCAATGTTAATTTGCGGGCTGCGTTCAAATTGTCCCGTGCGGTGCTTCGCGGCATGATGAAAAAGCGTTGGGGCCGGATTATCGGCATTACTTCTGTGGTTGGTGTAACGGGTAATCCCGGCCAGGCTAATTATGCGGCCTCCAAGGCGGGTCTGATCGGCATGTCGAAAGCCCTGGCGCAGGAAGTGGCCAGTCGCGGTATTACGGTAAACACGGTGGCACCGGGCTTTATTGAAACCGCCATGACGGATGCTCTGGACGACAAGCAGAAAGAAGCGCTGATTCCCGGTATTCCGGCAGGTCGATTGGGTACAGGCGATGATATCTCCAGTGCCTGCGTCTATCTGGCATCGGATGAAGCCTCGTATGTAACGGGGCAGACCCTGCATGTTAATGGTGGAATGGCGATGATCTAGCCCCTATATGGGGCTGGTTGAACGGACCAAGCGGGAAATTCATTCTTTTGTGCTACTGGCATTGCAGTTAGAATTGTGATACGACACGCCTGCCCTCCGAGTGGGCGGCTGGTTGCGATCTCAAAAAGCACGTATCATCAACCGGTTAATACGAAACAGACAAGGAAAGATCACCATGAGCGACGTTGCTGAACGCGTTAAGAAAGTAGTTATCGAGCATCTCGGCGTTGACGATGACAAGGTTACCGATGGCGCAAGCTTCATCGACGATTTGGGCGCAGACAGCCTCGACACTGTTGAGCTGGTGATGGCCTTTGAAGAAGAATTCAACGTCGAAATTCCCGACGATGCCGCTGAAAAGATCCTGACAGTTCAGGATGCTATTTCCTTCGTCGAAGCAAACGGCTAATTCATCTTTCTGCCTGGCGTCCTTGGGGTGCCAGGCATAATACCCTCCGTTCCGACTTGGCGAGGACTGTGCAATGCGACGCGTAGTAGTAACTGGTATGGGCATGGTAACCCCCTTGGGTGTTGGCCTTGAAACCCCATGGCAAAGGCTGATTGCCGGTGAATCCGGTGCAGGCCCGATCACAAAATTCGATCCTAAAGCCTATGCTGCGAAAATCGCCTGCGAAGTGCCGCTGGGTGATGGTTCCGACGGTACATTCAATGCAGATGATTGGATGAACCCGAAAGACCAGCGCAAAGTTGATGATTTCATCATCTTTGGCAGTGCGGCCGCCGATATGGCGCTGAATGATGCTGGTTGGCACCCTGAGGACGACGAATCTCAACTCCGCACCGGTTGTTCGGTCGGGGCTGGTATTGGTGGTTTGCCGGGGATTGAAGAGGCATCGGTCGTGTTGCACGAACGTGGCCCGCGTCGCGTTAGCCCGCACTTTATCTCCGGTCGTCTGATCAATCTTGTGTCCGGCAAGGTACAGATCAAGCATGGCTTCCGTGGGCCGAACCATGCGGTTGTGACGGCTTGTTCTTCCGGTGCCAATGCTATTGGCGATGCGGCCCGCATGATCATGCTGGATGACGCAGACGTCATGGTTGCCGGTGGTGCAGAGGCCGCTATTTGTCCGGTGGGTATCGCAGGATTTGCCCAGGCAAAGGCGCTGTCGACCAACTTCAATGAAGAACCGACCCGGGCATCGCGCCCCTATGATGTCAACCGAGATGGTTTTGTCATGGGCGAAGGTGCAGGCATTATGATTCTTGAAGAACTGGAACACGCCAAGAAGCGTGGTGCCAAGATTTATGCAGAAGTTGTTGGCTATGGCATGTCAGGCGATGCGCATCACGTAACGGCCCCCGCGCCAGACGGTGACGGTGCTTTCCGGTCTATGTCGGCTGCGATGAAGCGGTCTGGCCTTAGTGCCGACGAAATTGACTATGTCAACGCACACGGTACGTCGACCCCGATGGGTGACGAGATCGAACTCGGGGCTGTACGTCGCATTCTTGGTTCTTCTGCTGAAAACGTCTCTATGTCATCAACCAAATCATCAGTTGGTCATCTGCTGGGTGCAGCGGGTGCCGTAGAAGCAATCTTCTCGGTCTTGGCAATGCGCGACGGTGTTGTACCGCCCACCCTGAATTTGGATGAGCCCTCAGAGAGCTGCGCGGGTATGGACCTTGTGCCCCACAAGGCAAAAGAACGTGACGTGCGGGCGATCATGACCAATTCATTTGGTTTTGGTGGCACCAATGCCAGCCTGGTATTGAAGCGGGACGTATAAATCCCTGCCCAAATCGAACAGAAAGAGGGTGCCATGCCGCAGGTAAAGCGGTTGGCACCCTTTTTCTTTAATGGGCTATTTGGGGGCATCATTGCCTTTGGCCTGGCGCTAATTGTGCTGACAGGCTTGTTGTCCCACACCTTCTATGCAGGTTCGGTTGCTCAGAAAACAACGACATTGGTTGTTGCCAAAGGGCAGGGGTTGTCTTCAGTTGCAACTCAACTTAAAGACAATAATCTGGTGTCCAGTCGTCACATATTTGCCCTTGCCGCCGTGGTGGTCGGTGCTCAGGGGGACTTGCGTGCTGGTGAATACACCATCGCCCAGGGGGCCAGCATGGCGCAGATCCTGGGTAAACTGCGAGATGGCGATACGGTTGCGCGCCGTTTGGTCATACCCGAAGGGCTGACAGTCAAACAAATCATTGCTCGATTGAATGATGTGAAGGGTCTGACGGGTGAGGTCTATGACATGCCAACGGAAGGCAGTCTGTTGCCTGAAACCTATCATTTCAGCCTTGGTGATAGCCGTCAGGGGATTGTCGACAGAATGCGCCAATCCATGACAGATACATTAGCAGCCCTTTGGCCAGAGCGTCAGGCGGGCTTGCCCATCAACACGCCACAGGAAGCGCTGATTCTGGCCTCGATCGTTGAGCGGGAAACGTCAGTGGACCGCGAACTCAGTCATATTGCCGGTGTTTTTGTCCACCGCCTCAACAGGAAAATGAAGCTCCAGTCCGACCCTACCATCATCTATGGGCTGACCGGCGGAGAACCCTTGGGCAGGGGGTTGCGGCGCTCGGAAATTCGCAAGAAAACACCCTATAACACCTATCATATCAAGGGGTTGCCGCCGACGCCTATCTGTAACCCCGGTCTAAAGACAATTGCTGCCGTTCTTGATCCGCTCAAGACAAATGATTTGTTTTTTGTCGCTGACGGCAATGGTGGCCATGCTTTTGCTGAGACCTACGCGCAGCACAAGAAAAACGTGAAGGCTTGGCGAAACCGCAAACGCTAGTCTTGTTCGGCGTGTTTTTCGCCCATTGGTCGATTAACAAGGTCAAGCAGCGCCATTGGCAGGTTGAGCAGCAGCCGCACGCCAATGACCATAGGCCAGGGGAAGGAAATGCGCCCCTTGTTCTTCTCCAACCCACGCGCGATGATGCTGGCTGCTTTGTCGGCTTCCATAAAAAATGGCATCCTGTAGTCGTTTCGGTTGGTAATCCGGCTGCGCACATAGCCTGGGCATATCACCGATACACTGACCCCTTCAGGGGCCAGAAGCCCCCTCAGTGCCTCTCCATAGGACTTTACAGCGGCTTTGGAGGCAGAATAGGCCGGCGACCCTGCCAGCCCCTGATATCCGGCCATAGAGCTAACCAGGGCCACCTGACCGGAACCTCGCTCGCGCATTAATTCAATCGCTGGGTGGATAGTATTGAATACTCCGGTGACGTTGATATCGAACGTCCGGTTGGCGATGTCGTGAAGGTTGGGGCCATCGGCATTGCCAAGCCCCACGCCTGCGTTGGCGATAACGAGGTCGATTGGTCTTTCGTCCCAAATTTGATGAATCCAGCTCGTCATCCGGAGCTGATCGCAGACATCAAGTGCACGTGACGCGACAAAGGCACCTTTGGCCTCACAGGTTTGTTGTACTTCTGTCAGTCGGTCCGCATTGCGACCGGTCAAGAACAAAGCCATGCCTGGTTGGGCATAATGCGTTGCCAAGGCTGCGCCAATACCGCTGGAGGCACCGGTAATGAGAATGGATGTTGGTTTTTTCATCGACGATCCTTTGCCGCAGACGATATAGTGCGCGCGGCTATCTGGCCACCACAACACATGGAAGGACCGCACCTTGCCGATTACCAGCATGACAGGATTTGCCCGTGTCGAAGGCTCTTGGCAGGACATCCGCTGGACGTGGGAGCTCAAAAGCGTCAACAGCAAGGGGCTGGATGTAAGGTATCGCCTTCCTTCGGGCTTGGAGGCGCATGACAGAGCCGTCAAATCAATTGTCGCCGGCGGTTTGGCACGCGGGAACGTTAATTGCCAGCTCAGCATGGAATCTGGTGATGCTGGTGTTCAGCTTGTTGTTAATGAGCGCGCACTCGACAGCGCGGTTGTTGCGGCCAAGCGTTCGGCTGAGAAATACGGGCTGGAATTGCCCAAAATTGCTGACCTGGTGGCTTTACGGGGCGTCGTAGACGTGCAGGACAGTGAGCTGTCTGAAGAAGACAGACAGGACCGAGACAGTGCCATTCTGGAAACGCTAAAGCAGGCTGTCGAGGCGCTGGCGAAGGACCGTGGTCGGGAGGGCGAGCATTTATACACTGCTTTGCGGCAACGGGTTGATGAAATTGACCTACTTACTCGTCGCGCTGAACAAGACGTTTCAGGCCAGGTAGACGCAATCCGGGCAAAACTGTCAGCCCAGATTGCCGAGGCTTTGGGTGACACGGGAATCACTATTGAACAGGAACGCCTTGCGCAGGAGACTGCTGTTCTAGCGCTGAAGGCCGATGTCAGCGAGGAAACGGACCGTCTGCATGCGCATGTCCTGGCTGCCCGTGACCTGCTGGATGCTGACGAACCCGTTGGCCGGAAATTTGATTTTCTGGCGCAGGAATTTGGTCGTGAAGCCAATACGTTGGCGTCAAAAGCGGCCAGCAATGAACTGTCTGCCATTGCGCTGGAATTGAAGGTCGTCATCGACCAGATGCGTGAGCAGATTCAGAACGTCGAATAAGCAAGGCTGGAAGGTAGCGGAATATCCATGAGTAATGGGATCAACATAAATAGGCGCGGACTGATGCTGGTGCTGTCTTCTCCTTCCGGCGCCGGCAAAACAACGCTGGCACGCAGGCTCATGGATAATGACCCGGACATCACCATGTCGGTTTCGGTAACGACCCGCGCGCCGCGCCCCGGCGAACAGGACGGGGTCGACTATATTTTCGTCGATCAGGATGATTATGACCGTCGTGTGGAAGCGAGAGAGTTTCTGGAACATGCGGAAGTCTTCAACCATAGCTACGGCACACCGGCGGAGGCCGTCTATGGCGCGTTGGAACAGGGCAGAGATGTGCTGTTCGACATTGATTGGCAAGGTACCCAGCAATTGGCCCAAAATGCCCCGAATGACCTTGTGAAGGTCTTCATCCTGCCGCCATCGAATGAAGAACTGGAGAGGCGCTTGCGGTCGCGCGCGCAAGACCCAGAGGAAGTGGTACGCAGCCGTATGGCCAAAGCGGCCACTGAAATCAGCCATTGGCCGGAATATGACTACATCATCGTCAATGAGGACCTGGACATGAGTTTCGCCCAGCTAGAAGCCATTCTTAGGGCAGAACGAAGTCGGCGGGCACGCATGACCGGCCTGACAGATTTCGTCCAGCAAAATTTCTCTGACTAACGCCTATTTCAACGCCACATAGGCACGAGCCAGCGCGTAATATTGCTCTACCGACAGCGTTTCGGCGCGGAGGGTCGGCTCTATTTCTGTGGCATCCAGTAGGGCCTCTACAGAGACGCCGAGGCTCTTGAGGCTTGAACGGATCATTTTGCGCCTCTGTCCGAAGGCCGCAGTTGTTGCCGCTTGCAAAGCATTAACATCGGCAGGAGCCACAGGTTTTTTACGCACATCAAAGCGAACGACTGTGGAGACTATTTTGGGCGCAGGCACAAAGGCCTGGGGGCTTACATCAAACAGGCGACGCGGCGATGTTCGCCAATTGGAAAGCACTGAAAGACGTCCGTAGGCTTTTGAACCTGGTTTGGCCGTGATGCGGTCAGCGACTTCTTTCTGAAACATCAGTGTGAGGCTTTGGAACCAAGGCGGCCAGGGGTCGGCTTGCAGCCACTTTGTCAACAAGACTGCGGAGACATTGTAGGGCAAGTTGGCAACAATAATACAAGGTGCCTCAGACTGGTTTGGAGAGCCTGCAAGGGCAGTAGCCTCATCTACCTGCAGGGCATCTTGTTCAATGACATCGAGACGACCCGGGTAGGCGTCTGCGACCTCAGACAAGGCTGCCAGACATCGATTGTCTTTCTCAATGGCGAGCACATGGTCTGCGCCTTCTGCCAGCAGGGCACGGGTCAGACCACCCGGGCCAGGGCCAACCTCATAGACCTGTACACCTGCTTGAACGCCAGCCTCACGGGCGATGCGGCGGGTCAGGTTGAGGTCGAGCAGGAAGTTCTGACCCAGGGACTTTCTTGCCTGTAGGCCATGGGTGTTTATGACCTCACGCAGCGGGGGAAGGTTATCCATTGGGTTTCTTGGCCTTTTGTCCCTGCGCTAATCGGCCTGCCAGTTTTAGGGCTGCAATCATACTGTCTGGTTTTGCCTTGCCAGTACTAGCAATCTCGAATGCAGTGCCATGGTCTGGTGAGGTGCGAATGATGGGGAGCCCCAAGGTCACATTGATTCCGCCGTAAAAGTCCAGGGTCTTCAGCGGAATGAGCGCTTGGTCGTGATACATGCACAGCACGGCATCAAAGTTATGGCGGTTTTCGGCATGAAACAGCGTATCGGCAGGGTAGGGCCCAGAGGCATTGATGCCGCTGGCTTGTAAAGCCTGAATAGCAGGCTTGATCACGGTAGCTTCTTCGTCTCCCATGGCGCCAGATTCGCCTGCATGAGGGTTGAGGGCGGCAACCGCAATATTGGGGGTTGTAATGCCAAATTGGGTCTGTAGTGCGTCATTCAAAGTCATACCCGTAGCGATGATTTTTTCTGTACTGAGAATTTGAGAAACATCTGCGACAGCGTTGTGGATTGTGACGGGCACGACCCGTAGCGGTGGATCCACCGCCTCTGTACACAGCATCATGACTTCGTTGATGGGGGTGCCTTCCGTCTGAAATACAGCCGCAAGAAAGTCCGTATGACCCTGATAGTTGAACCCCGTTTGATAGAGCGACTTTTTGTGGATAGGTCCCGTAACCAAACCGGAGGCCTCGCCACTTTTGCAGGCGTTAATAGACAATTGCAGGGCTTGTAGGACCAGTGATGCGTCCTCTGCATTCGGTTTGCCTGGCTGGGCGCGGACTTGTCCGTCGACAGGCATGACAGCCAAAGCATGTCCATGCAGACTTAGCGCCTGCCTCGGGGACTCAATTTCTTTGACAGTAATATCCAGGCCGATTGACTTGCTGCGCGCCCTGTAGAGCGCCGGGTCGCCGACGACATAAAAAGGGGGTAGGGAGGCGTGCTCATGTGCCCAAGATAGTAACGTAACATCGGGGGCAATACCGGCAGGCTCCCCCATGCTGACAGCAAGAGGCTGGGTTAAGGTCCTGTTACCGATAGTCGATAATAGCATCGCGGCGCAGATCGCGCATATAACGCAGCGACATCATGGACAGGCGCTGGTTAGTCAGGAAGCTCTCGATCTCTTCAAAACTTGGTTCATAGATTTGAGGGTCCTTGCGACCGCAGACAATAAGAACACGCAAATCGCCGCCCATCTTGACCGGTAGGCTTGCCTGGCCCACCTCCAGATTTTCCACCAGCAATTTTAGTTGGCGGGGCATCTGGCCTAGTTTCATCTCCCCGATGGGACCGTAATCACGCGCTTTTACAATGCGTGCGAAGGAAGCAACGTCACGACAGCGGGTAATGCGTTGCACATCAGCATAGACGGCTTTGGATAATGTTTCTGTATCGCGATCGTTGATCGGAATAATCATCTGCTGAAGGTCAAGTTCGGTTTCGTCAAGGTCAGCCATCATGACGCGACGTTTGTCGATCAGGGTGTAGAGCGAGAAGCCACCAGATGACCGGACAGGGCCCAACAGGGACCCCTCGAACATGTTGGTAACCTGATCACGGATATCCGGGTTGATTTGCTCGGCCAGCATCCAGCCCATATCGCCACCTTGTGCACCTGTCGGCATATCGGAAAATTGGCGGGCAACATCTGCGAAATTGGCACCACCACGGATTTGCTCGGCCAGCTGATTTGCCGTGGCCTGCGCTTCACTTGCCCTGTCAGCGGAGGGAACTGTAACAAAAATTTCAGCGAGCCTGTATTCGGGCTCTCCCTTGTTGGCCACCATACGGTTCTTGTAATTGTCGACCTCAGACTCGGCTATCGCCAGAAAAGGCCGAAGTTGGGAATCGACCACCTGCTCCCAGGCGACGGAAGCGCGCATTTGGCTAAGAATAGTCGATTTGCTGGCGCCCATCTGTTCCAGCGTATTGTCGAACTGGGAAACAGATACGTTATTGGATGCTGCGAGCTGAGCGTAGCGTTCTTCCACTTCCGCTTCTGTAAAAGTAAGTTCCTTTTCCAAGGCCTCCTGCAATTGCAGAATTTCGTCGATCAGCATTTCCCGGACATTCTCGCGCATCAGTTCAAGCTGCTCTTCAGACGAGACTTGCCCGGTAGTGGCCATCACCAGGCCTATGCGTTCACGAATGTCGAATTCTGAAACAACAGCATCATTGACGACAACAACGATACGTTGCACGTCATCAACGGCGCGGGCCGGCATAAATGAAATGCCCAAAAGCACAAACGCCAGGGTGACGGTGCGGGCAGCGCGGCCCAACTGGTTCTGGATAGCTTTCGTCATGCTGCTTGGTGCATCTTTGTCCATGTGAGAAAGGATATAGGGTCCGTATTGATTAACCGCCAACCACCTTGAAAATCAACCGAAAACCAATGGATGTATTGGGGGGGACATCTCGATCTCGAGTGAAGTCTCGGCGCATGCGAATTTGGAACCGCAGGCATTCGTCCTCATAGGTAAAGCCACCGCCAGCTGTAAGCGGTCCGCCCTGTGCCTTGAAGTCATAACTGAAGTCGGCAAACATCCGCCAATATCTGGAAAGTTTCAGGTCGGCCGAAGTTCGTATTTCCTGTCGGTCGGGCAGGGGCGATCCCATTTTTTCTCTTTTGATGTCAGAATATCCGACAGAGATTCGGTAGTCGCTCGGTCCAAAAATGACGACGGCCTCGTTTCGAACCAGTTTGAAGCCATCTTTGTCAAAACGAAACCGGTGATAGTAATCGAGAATGCCCGGTAGGCTAATCTCTGTGCCAAGGACAAAATCAGACAATTTGTCGCGCAGTCCTGAATCCGGTGCGAAATTGACGTCCCGGTTGAAACGGTAGCTTTGGCCCACCATCAGGCTGGCGCGCACACCATTTTCCGCATAATGAGTCGCCTTGATTGCATAATTGAGGCGGGTGCCCCCTTCCCATATATCTCTGCCGGAATAGCGGGAGAGACTGAAAAGGTTGGTGGTGTCGAAGTCGAAGCTGCCACTGTCTTCATTGGGTATCCAGTCAGGGTTTCCACCTTTCGGACTGGAAACGACTGAAAATATAGGCTCAATAATCTGGCGATTGGTTGTGCCCCTGCGTACGAAAGGCAGGCGCCATTCCAGCATGGCATAGGGTAGGATGCGACCGGTTGCCTTGTTATCTGGCCGATCGTCTTCCACACCAAGCGGCTGGGGGTCGTCATTCAGGTTCCACAACTGGTAAAAATCTGAGCGGAAACCCACCGTCAATTTGTAGATTTCGCCAAATGGAGAAACATAGGGTAACTGCCAATCAGCCCCTGTAGACAGGCGCAGCGTCTCGCTTCCCTCTGTACGGGTAAGCATAACGGCACTGGCTTCACCACCAAAACGCCCGCCCAACCATCCGGGCTTGCCTTCGTAATTGTAGTGGACGAAAGGAAGAACGATAGGCGTTTGGCCAGCATCATCTTCTGCGCGCAAGCCCTGGAATGCATAGGCGTCGACCGTAAAACTGTTTCGGCCAGAAAGCTTTTCTATGTACAGGCGATTGGTCAGGCTGTCGGCGCGTGAAACATCGTAGCGACGTAGATAGGTATCATCGCTGGCGACGGCCAGGTCGAAACCGGTATTCCAGCCACGGCCCAGCTCAAAGTGCCCCTCACCAAACAGGTGGCCGCGGATTTCATGGCCCGGTATCTTGTTGCTGTTAGCATCGCGTTTGTCTGGATAGGTGATACTGCCGTTGAACTGATAAGTGCCGCGACTGACTCTGTGCCGGAATTCAGACGATAGGATGAAGCCCTCATCAGTGGTGATTTTCGGCGAAATGGTGGCATCCATATTGGGCGCCATATTCCAGTAATAAGGTATTTCAATGGAAGCGCCCAACAGGCTTGAGCTATCAAGTTTAGGCGTCAGAAAACCGGAGGCCCGTTGTACCGTCGCATCTGGGTGTTTAAGCCACGGCGTATAGAATACGGGGATGCCGAGCAACTCGATATAGGCATCATCATACGTGAGGGTTCGATTTTCCTGGTCGTGAACAACCTTCTTGGACTTGATTTGCCACACCGGTGCTTTGTCGTTGCCGTCCTCGTCGCAAACCTCACACGGGGTATAAACAGCCTTGAATATCGTGGTCCATCGGCCTTCTGCTCGCTCCCCAGCCTGTGCTGCGAGACGTTCGCCCTCAACGAAGAATATCTGAATGCCTTCGATAATGCCTTCTCTGAGGTCTCCCGAAATTTCCAGATGCTCAACGACCACCACATCACCATTGCGATCAGTAAAGTGGATATTACCCTCTGCTGTAGCGCGGTCTGTGTTGCGGGTATAGGTGACTTTGTCTGCCTGGAGATGATTACCCTGGTAGAAGATGTCGACATTGCCTTCAGCGGTAACCGACTTGGCTTCAGGGTCATATATCATCTTGTCGGCAGCCCATTGTGCCGTGTCTGACCGTTTCGATTCTGAGGTGTCTTGAGCCAATGCGTGGTAGCCGCCTGCAAACCAAAGCACGGTGAAGACCGAAACAAGGGCCTTTTTGAGGACACGGTTCATGGTGTTTTGGTCCGGGTTTGCATGCGATCAGATCAGGTTGGCCAATTCAGTTGGCGTTACAAAGGGTAAGTACACTTTTACCATTCTAATAGCTAGTAGCTGCATGGTCGTTTTACCCATTTGAACCGCAAACCGGATTTGCGCTAGCAGGGCTGGCGTTTTGATCTGGCCCGGGTAAGATGGCCTTTCTCAGGAACCCATGACTTCACCAAAAGAGGCTGGAACACCCATGAAAATTACCTTTACCGGCAAGCGTGACCAAAAAGCGGATGTCTACATCGCCATGGCTGCCAAAGGCCGAGTTTTGTCTGCAAGCGCACAACAATTGGACGATGTCACAAATGGCGCACTTACCCGCGCTATGGATGCAGCAGGGTTTGAAGGTAATAGTGGGCAGTCGCTCGACATCGTTGGCCCATCAGGGGTGAATACGGGGAAAATCATCCTCGCAGGTCTTGGTGACCTGGAAAAAGTAACCACTCGTACGATGGAAGATGCCGCCGCGCGGGCGTATGGCAAGGTCAAGACATCATCCGCTAAAAATGCACTGCTGTTTGCTGACTTGCCCGATGGCGCAGCCCTGCAAGAGGCTGAGGCCGCAGCGCATGCCGGTTATGGTGTGTTGTTAAAGTCCTATCGGTTCAACCAATATTTTACCAAAGGTGACAAGGCCAAGAAATCTACCTTGACCAAGGTTGGTGTGGTCTGTGCTGACAATCGTAAGGCGCGTGCGCTTTATGGCTCCCTTGAGAAAATTGCCGATGGCGTGTTTATGACGCGTGATCTTGTCAGTGAACCGGCTAACGTGATCTTCCCGGAGAGCATGGCCAAACGTTGCCGGGAACTGGAAGAATTGGGTGTCAAAGTTGATGTTCTGACGGAACGCCGCATGCGCGAACTGGGTATGAATGCGCTTTTGGGCGTGGGCCAGGGCAGCGCCCGTGAAAGTCGCCTGGTGGTCATGGAATGGAATGGTCTGGGTACGAAACGTAGTAAGAAAAAGCCTGGCCCGGTAGCTATTGTGGGTAAGGGCGTAACCTTCGACACTGGTGGTATTTCCCTCAAGCCACCCGGTGGCATGGAAATGATGAAGTGGGACATGGGGGGCTCAGCGACCGTTGTTGGCCTGATGAAAGCGCTCGCCGGTCGCGGCGCCAAGGCACATGTGGTTGGCCTCGTTGGTCTTGTTGAAAACATGCCTTCAGGCACAGCCCAACGCCCTGGTGATGTGGTGACATCCATGTCTGGCCAGACAATTGAAGTGATTAATACCGATGCGGAAGGCCGCCTCGTGCTGGCCGATGTGCTGCATTATGCCCAGAAGCGTTTCAGCCCTCGTCTGGTGGTTGATCTGGCAACACTCACCGGGGCGATTATTACGTCCCTGGGGAATGAATATGCCGGGATGTTCTCGAACAATGACGAGCTTTGCGAGGCACTTTCAGCTGCTGGTGATGCGGAAGGCGAGAAAGTCTGGCGGATGCCGCTTACCTCGGGCTACGACAAGATGATCAACTCCCAGATTGCAGATATGAAGAATGTCGGTGCAGGCCCCAAGGCCGGCAGTATTACCGCAGCACAGTTTTTGCAGCGCTATATCATGGATGATACGCCCTGGGCGCATTTGGATATTGCCGGGACGGCCTGGAATGATGCCGAAAAACCCACGGTACCGAAGGGTGGTGCTGGCTGGGGCGTTCGGATGTTGGACCGGTTTATCGCCGACAATCACGAAAAATAGAACCGGATTTCCGGGCACTCATGACGGATATCAGCTTCTATCATCTGCAAAAACAACCGTTGGAGCGGGCACTGCCCAAGCTGTTGGAGCGGGTGTTGGCGGCCGATATGAAGGCATTGGTATTAACAGATACCGACGAGCAGGTGGCTGCCCTTAATGCCGTTCTATGGACCTATGATCCCAATAGCTTTTTGCCACATGGCAGTGCCAAGGACGGTGACGAGGGCCTGCAGCCGATCTTCCTGACCAGTCAGCAGGAAAATCCAAACCATGCTGATGTTCTCGTGCTGGTTGATGGCGGAGAACATGAGGAGTTGGCAGGGTTTACCCGATGTCTAGACATGTTCAATGGTAATGATGAGATAGCAGTTTCCCGCGCCAGGGAACGTTGGGTGACCTACCGGGACGCAGGTCACAAGGTCACTTATTGGCAGCAGAATGAGGCCGGTCGTTGGGAAGAAAAGGGCTAGGCTTTCTGCCTTTCTTGTTAAAGCTGGCCAGCCTGCATGATTGGGCTTGCTCTGTGCCGTTGATCCCGCTATGTAGCGCGCGAATTCTAAGCTGCAGCCTATACAAAGATGGAGAAACACGCCATGGCCCTGGAACGGACTTTTTCAATTATCAAGCCTGATG
>JAURPT010000052.1 GCA_030836535.1 Alphaproteobacteria bacterium | reverse complement strand
TCCCGGCGAAATCATCAAATTTTTCAACTTTTGTTGGCTTTTTAGAGCTGCACGCCGTGATCGCGGGCAAAATCTCGCAACTTGGAACGCAAGCTGTGGTCCGGCGAGTGTAGCAATGTGGTCACATAGGACCGCACCTGAGCCAGGTCCATACTGCGCACCATTTCCTTCACCGGACCAATGGCCGATGGCGGCATTGACAAGTTTCGCATGCCCAAGCCGATCAGGCTCATCGCTTCCAGCGGATCGCTGGCGGCCTCACCACAGACGGACAAGACGGTGTCATGCCGGTCGCAGGTGTCGATGATCATCTTGAAGAACGAAAGTGCCGCAGGCGACAGCAGGTCGTACCGGCCCGTCAACAATGAATTACTGCGGTCGCTGGCGAACAGAAACTGCATCAGGTCATTACTGCCGATAGAAACAAAATCGATATGCGGCAGCAGGGCATCAAGTTGCCAGGCGAGTGCTGGCACTTCCAGCATGGTGCCCAATTGTACGCTGGAGGGCGCTTCATATCCCAATCGCTTGTGCCGCAGCATTTCACGATCGAAGATTTCCTTACACCGCAGATATTCAGGTAAATCTGCAATCATGGGGAACATGATATTAAGCGCTTTACCACCTGCAGATTGAATCAACGCCCGTAGCTGGTATCGCAACAATGCGGGACGGTCGAGGCTGAGGCGTACCGCCCGCCAGCCCATGGCCGGGTTTTCTTCCCGGGGTTGCTCGATAAAGGGAACGACCTTGTCACTGCCGATATCCAGCGTCCGAAATGTCACCGGTTGGTCGCCTGCGGCCGCCAACACCCCTTCATAAAGTTCTTTCTGGGCCGTCAGCCGCGGGAATGTCTCGCTGACCATGAAGGGCAGCTCCGTTCGGAACAGACCAACGCCATCGGCGCCCGTGCGCTCCAGTTGGTCCATGTCCACCAACAGGCCGGCATTGATATTCAGGCTGATTTCAACACCATCACGGGTAATGGCCGGCAGCTCCCGGTGGTCGGCATAGGCCTGTTCCAACAATTTGCGGGCTGCAATGCGCTCGGCATAAACGTCTTCAATGTCTGCGGTTGGCAGCAGGTAAATTTCGCCTTCGCCACCATCCATGATGATGCGGTCACCCGGGTCAACCAACCCAACGATGCCAGCCACCTGCCCGATGACAGGAATACCCATGGCCTTGGCCACAATCACCATATGTGAACTGGGCGAGCCCTCAGCAAGCACAACGCCCCGGATACGATCACGGTCATAATCCATGAGTTCCGCCGGGCCCAGATTGCGCGCAATGACAATGGCATCGTCCGGCATCACCACTGTCTCCGCGACATCAAGCCCCATGAGGTGGCGGATCAACCGGTTCGACAAATCATCAAGATCCGCCAGGCGCTCGCGCAAATAAGAGTCGGTGATGGATGCCATCCGCGAACGGTTGGCCGCCTGCACGCGCTGTACGGCAGCCTCTGCTGTCAGGCCCGTCTCAATCGCCTCAATCATCCGCCGGACCCAGCCCCTGTCATGGGCAAACATCCGGTAAGTCTGGAGCACCTCCAGATGTTCGCCTTCCTGACCCATAAAGGGGGATTCGATCAGGTTGTCGATCGACAGCCGCAGCGTATCGATAGCTTCATTCAGCCGTGCAGTTTCTGACTCTTCGTCATCACTGATCAGTTGCATGACCTCCAGCCGAGGCTCGTGCAGGACCGCATGGCCAATGGCCAGACCATCGGCAAAGGTAATGCCGTCCATCTGCGGCGGTATACCTTGCGCAAAGGTTCCTTCATGCACTTCCTGGGGGTCAATTAGCTCGCCAGAGGCAATAAGCTCGGCCAAGACCATGGCAACCGTTTCCAGTGCCTCAACTTCTTCATCGATATACAAACGATGCGTCTCGTTCTGCACCGCCAGAACACCGACGACGCGGCCATTGCGCAAAATCGGCACGCCCATAAGCGAATGGAAGATATCTTCACCCGTCTCGGGTCGATGCGCAAAATTGGGGTGCGACTGGGCATCAGCCAGGTTCAGTGGCCGCCCTCTTGCGGCAATTTCACCAATGAGACCTTCGCCAACCCGCAGACTGGTCTTGTGAACCGCATCCGGATTCAGGCCAACGGTTGAGAACAGTTCCAGAATATCACCGGCCCGCACCAGGTAGACCGAGCACACCTCGGCCACCATATTGGTGGCAATGACACGGACAATTTCATCCAACCGGTCCTGAGCCGATTGCGGCGACGCCATCACCTGGCGCAGCCGTCGCAATATCAGCCTTGGACCTATTGCACTCAGGGGCATGGTATTCCTATGCGCTATCCAGCGCGGCAGCAGCCTGTTCGACCAATTCGTCGATAATTTCCTGCATCGGCTGTTCTTTTTTGACCATGCCGACACTCTGGCCCGCCATCAGCGAGCCTGCATCCACGTCACCGTCGATCACGCCGGCACGCAGCGCACCAACCCAGAAATTCTCGATTTCCAGCTGGGCCGCTTCCTGGTCCATTTCGCCTGCATTGTAGCGGGCAATAACATCCTGCTGCACCTGCATGAATTCGGTACTGGCGGCATTATTCAACGCCCGAACCGGAATAACCGGGAATTTCGGGTCCAATTGCACAGAGGCCTGAG
>JAURPT010000051.1 GCA_030836535.1 Alphaproteobacteria bacterium | reverse complement strand
GCCGCGAAAGACGGCGACACAAAGCAACTGAATTTTCCGCGTGCCTGTGGTTAAATACCCACGGGAATAAAACGGGGGAAAATTATGAAAATGATACAGCGCCTTGGCGCAGAATTTTTGGGTACCTTCTGGCTGGTGTTCGGCGGGTGCGGGTCAGCCATCTTGGCCGCAGGCTTTCCGGAACTGGGCATCGGTTTTGTCGGCGTATCACTGGCATTTGGTCTAACGGTTGTCACCATGGCCTATGCCGTCGGTCACATTTCAGCTGGCCATTTCAATCCGGCGGTGACGCTGGGTCTGTTTGTCGGCGGGCGACATCGTGCCCTATTGGGTGGCGCAATTGCTGGGCGCGTGTTGTGCCGCAGGTGTGTTGTATATCATCGCATCGGGCGCAGCCGGGTTTTCGACCGATAGTGGTTTTGCCGCCAATGGATATGGCGACCATTCACCCGGCGGCTATTCCATGCAGGCCGCCCTGGTGGCTGAGGTCGTGCTGACAGCGATGTTCCTGTTCGTCATTATGGGTGCCACAGACAAAAGGGCACCGGCGGGCTTTGCACCGCTGGCGATTGGCCTGACACTGGCCCTAATTCACCTAATTTCAATCCCGGTCACCAATACGTCGGTTAATCCGGCACGGTCCACCAGTCAGGCGCTGTATGCCCCCGACTGGGCCATGGATCAGCTTTGGCTGTTCTGGGTAGCGCCCCTGATTGGCGCGGCCATTGGCGGGTTTGTCTATCGCGCGCTATGCGCTGAATCAGACTAGTTCATCAGATCAAAGGGGGGAACAGTGAGGCCGAGTTGCGGCTTCCCCTCACCCCTCTTCCGCCAACGCCTGTATCATCGCCGCATAATCCACATAGCCCGTTGAGGGGATGATTTCCTCTGCCCAGGCCTGGGCGATTTGCGCCTGCAGGTCTGCCGACAAATGCTTTTTGTGTTCGCCCACTGCGCCCTTGCGGACCTTCGCGGAATCGCCGCCCGGCGGCAGGCCGGCAATTTCTTCACTGCGGTTGCGCATCAGCAGATCGTCAAACTTGTCCTTATGCTGCAGCATGAAGTCGATCGAGCAGTTGTTCAGGGTGATCTGCAGCAGTTCATCATCCAGCGGCACGTCGATAAAGGCGGCGATGCGGCGAATGGCGGCCTCGGGGTCCTGCTTCATATGTTCAAACGCCATGAGCAGCACGTCGCCGTCCCCGCGGCGGGGCCACCACGACATCAGATGTTTGAAATAGTGGCGCTCCTTGAGGTGCATGGGCGCAAAATCGTCGATACTCATGCTGCCGGGCTCGACAAACCAGCCCTCCATGAATTTGAACATCGACCACAGGGCGTCGCCCGGGTCGCGGATCACGATGATATATTTGCCGCCACGGGGCATTTCGTCCCAGCTAAGGTGGCTTTTGAACGCACGCGGGTTGGCCTTTTGCTCGGCATCCAGGTCGAGCCCCAGGGCGGGCGATGTTTCAATCCACGGCACCACGCGGGAGATGTCGTCAAAGTCTGTATCGCCACGGGTACGCAAGGTATGCACAATCTGTTGCGTCCATGTCGTGCCGCTTTTGCCAAAGGGGCTGATGACCACATCGGTCGGCCGCAGCTTGATCGCCAGGCCTTCCTGCCGCTTTTCTTCATCGAACATGGCACCAAGAATTGCCCCCAGCTCCTTGAGATTCGTGGCGCGGTTGCGTGTTACCATTAGGTGTTCCCTTCCCTGCGGCGCTAGAAAATAGCCAGCGGGTTCAGCGGCGAGCCCGTACCACCCGGCACCCGCAGCGGGGCGCCCACGAAGAGGAAGTCCCACCGATTGCGCCCTTTGGCGGCCGCCGCCACGCCGTCGAGGTCGAGATTATCGAGGATCAACATGTCCAGCCCCACAAGCCCGGCAATGCTCAACGATGTTCTCTGCATGATCCTCTCCCCCAGAACTACAGTAGATACAGCCCACCATAGATGATGATGTTGAGCATCACTACCAGCAGGCACAGCAAACCAAAGGCGTATTTCGGAAAGCCGTTTGGAAACAGAAAGTGCGGGTAGAGCACGGGCATGATGTAGTGCTCAACAAAGTCAAAGCGGTCGATGTTTTGCCCTGCCTGGCGACGGCAGTAATTTTCCAGCTCGGTCAGCGGGCAGCGCCAGCCCCAGATACCAATGGCCCCGGCATAGAGAAAGGCCGGCACCTGCACCCAGACAACGCCGGGCCACCACAGGGTAAACAGCCCGCCAATGGCCATGAACAGGATGATCGCCATATGCGCCCACATGGCTAGTAACGCCCCGGCCCTGAACATAATTGCCACTGTTGCGCCCCTCCTGCGCCCATAACCTTGGGGCATCGAGCCTAAGCCAAGGGGGACACAAGCGGCAAGGGGGTGCGCCAAAAACGGCCCTGACGGCACATTGCCTGTTGGCAGGGGCGCTAAAGCCACTAAGCTGTGGGCCATATCCAAATGATCATCAAGGAGGGACCAATGGATTTTGGTGTCAGCATGTTTCCCACCCCCACAAGCGCCGGCCCAGAAGAAATCGCCGTCGCCGCTGAAAAGGCGGGGTTTGAGTCTTACTTTGTGTCGGAGCATTCGCACATTCCCGTCGACACGGATTTCCCCATCGCAGACGAAGTGCCCATGGCCTATAAATCCATGTACGACCCGTTCGTCTCCATGGCCGCAGCTGCTGCCGTAACCGAGACAATTCGGCTGGGGACCGCGATTTTGATTGCCCCGCAGCATAATGCGCTGAACTTCGCCAAGGCGATCTCGACGTTGGACCAGATTTCCGGCGGGCGCATCGATGTGGGCATCGGCGCAGGCTGGAACGCACCAGAGATGGAAAATCACGGCGTTGCCTTCTCTGACCGCTTCAAGGCCACTCGGGAGACCATCGAGGCCATGGTGGAACTGTGGACCAAGGATGAAGCCGAATATAATGGCGATATCGTCAAGATCACCAAGTCGTGGCAATGGCCAAAGCCGGTGCAGACGCCGCACCCGCCGATCTTCATTGCGGGGTCCGGCCCCAATATCCTCAAGCGCTGTGTAGCGCTGGGCCAGGGTTGGATGCCGATCTTCCAGACCGAGTGGAACGAGAATTTGCGCGGCGTGCAGACCAATTATCATGAGCTGGCGCAAGACGTTGCCACCCTGGCCGAACTGGCAGATGCCGCAGGCAAGCCGAAGATTATGATCACGGGTATGGGTCTGCCGCCAACGCCAGAACATGTTGATTATCTGATGGAAAATGGCGTTGAGCGTATGATGCTGGGCCTGCCGCATGACAGCCCTGAACAAGCGTTTGAGACGCTGGATACCTATGCGGATACGATCAAGCAATATCGGTAAAGCTTGATATCTTCGAGGTGCTGGCACTACGTCCGCACCTCGATACAAATTGTCGCTAACGCGTCAATTCACTCGGCACGAACGGCAATTACTAAGACCCCGGAGGCATTTATGACCTATGCAAACCCGAATATTCTCGTCAGCACAGACTGGCTGTCAGAGCATCTGGATGACGAAAACCTGCGGATATTTGACTGCTCCGTGTTGCTAGCCCTGGGGGAAGACGGCGCCTACAGCATTGAAAGCGGCCGGGCCACTTATGACGAAACGCATATCCCCGGCGCCGGGTTCCTCGATATTGCCGATGACCTTTCAGACCCTGACAATGCGCTGCGTTTCATGCTGCCGTCGGAAGAACAATTCGCCAAAGTGCTGGGTGCTGCCGGTGTGGGGCCAGACAGCCGGGTGGTGATTTACAGCACCAATATGACCGCCTGGGCCACCCGCCTGTGGTGGATGCTGCGCACCTTCGGGTTCGACAATGCCGCCGTGCTCGATGGTGGCTGGAAGAAATGGCAGGCAGAAGGCCGCCCCACCAGCACCGAGGCGCCCAACCACGCTCCAGCAACATTTGTGGCCCAAAAACGACCTGAACTCGTCGCCGACAAGGCAGAAATGCTGGCCGCCACGGGTGACGATGCGGTTTGTGTGCTCAACGCCCTGCCGCCGGCCATGCACAATGCCGACATGGCCCCCTACGGGCGCAAAGGCCGTATAGCCTCCAGCGTCAATGTGCCCACCATGGCCTTGGAAGACCCCGAGACAGGTACCTTCCTGAGCGGTGCGGCGCTGGAACAGCTTTTCGGTAGCCAGGGCGTGTTGGATCTGGACCGGGTGATCACCTATTGCGGTGGGGGCATTGCCGCCACGCATGATACCTTCGCCCTGGCGCTGATCGGGCGGGATAATGTGGCCGTTTATGATGCCTCCATGTCGGAATGGGCAAAGGACCCGGACACCCCGATGGAAACCGTCTAAGACCCGCATTTTGCTGGAATTTTCCTATTTTCCAGCATGCTTGCACGATTGACATTGTAAAGCATAAGGCATACAGTTTCCTTTGTTGGTCGACTGTGCAAGCACATCAGCGGCTTGGAAGACTTATAATCGATCGGTCGGCAGACTTTTTCAACAGGATGCGGGACAAACCTGCATGCTGCTTTTTACGGTAAGACTGGGGAGGAACAACCGTCATGATACCGAAAACCTATGGGCGTCGTCCATCCGGACTGGCAGCCCTAACCTTGGGTGCGACAGCCCTTGGCCTATTGGCCACCGGCATCACACCCGCACAAGCACAGATGGACACCGTTACGGTGCAAGCCCGTGCTGTTGAACAGGAAGTGCGTGATATTCCTGTGGCTATTACAGCCATCAGTGAAGAATCCATGGACAATTACGGCATCCGTAACCTGAAGGATATCGCTGCGATTTCGCCATCCGTTGAAATCAACCGTATTTCCAGTGGTTCCGGTGCTGAAATCTCCATTCGTGGTATTGCATCCTCACCGGGCTCCATAGGCATTGAAGCCTCTGTGGCCGTGATTATCGATGGTGTGTATTACCCGCAGAGCCGTGTCATTCACGAAGGCCTGTTCGACGCCAGCCAGGTTGCGATCCTGAAAGGCCCGCAGGCCCTGTACTTTGGTAAGAACGCCACTGCCGGTGTTATCTCGATCACCACCAACGATCCGGGTGACGAGCTGGAAATTCTCGGCAAGGTAAGCTACGAAGTTGAAGCACACCGCTGGTTGGGTGAAGCCGTTCTGTCAACGCCGATTACCGACAAGTTTGGTATCCGCTTGGCTGTAACCGGCACCAAGATGAACCGCGGCTTCATGCAGAATGATGCCGTCGACAGTATTTATACCACGCTTGACGCCGCAACACTTGAGTCCAATTCCTTTGCCGCACCGGGGCCTTCCAGCTCCTGGTTGCCGCGGCAGGAAATGTATGGCGCACGCCTGACCTTGAAGGGCACGCCGAACGACGTCTTTACGTATCGTATCAAGGGCTCCATCGTTGATGATAAGGTGAACAACGCCAGCATTACTGAGATCTTTGAATGTGCAGCCCTCAACGGCATTGCGCATGAGGTTGTGGGCGGCGCGCCGTCACCATTGCCGGATGTGAATTGTGCAAAAGACCGCGTCACCGGCCAGAGTACAGTTCCTCCTGAAGTGGCAGCGACTTCTGTCGATTTGAACCGCTTTGGTGGTGAAAACGGAGAGCAGTACAAGTCCTACAACATCACCGGCGATTTCATGTTCGATTGGGACAATATTGCCTGGCAGTCCATCCTTAACTGGCACAAGCAAGATGTGGGTTGGGTGATAGACTGTGATCAGAAGAATTTCGTTTCCTGCTTCGCCAGTGAATATAGCGAGTTTGAGGTATTCTCTGTTGAATCCCGCGCCGCTACCAAGTGGGACAGTGCTCTGAACGCCGTTCTCGGTGTTTATTACCAGAAGACCAAGCGTGACTGGCGCCAGGAAGTTATCTTCGCCGGTGCACAGAACACCGCTGTAACGGACCCGGCGAATGAGTTCATTGCCTATGACAAGATCTCTGGCTCTGACGGCAAGACATGGTCGGTTTACGCTGAATTGATCTGGGACATTACGGACCAGTTGCAGCTGACCGGTGGTGCACGTTACATCTGGGAAAAGAAGGACTCCTTCTTCACCCAGCCTTACGTGAACCCGTTCTTTACCGGCCTGTTTGTTGAAGGTCGTGTACTGGCCGATGATTCAGCCTTTGATGACCTGATCCCTGAAGTAACCTTGCGTTATCAGCCCAATGATGACCTGACCTTCTGGGTTGCCTACAAGCAGGGCTTCAAGTCCGGTGGTTTCGACAACGGCTCCATCGACAGTACGCTGAATGCTGACCCGATTGGTGACATCACATACCAGCCGGAACATGTTGAAGGTGGTGAATTTGGTGTGAAGGCTGAATTCCTCGACAATACGTTGAAGATCGAATTCGACGCGTATCACTACAACTTCACCGACCTGCAGCTGAACTTCTTTAACTCCGACACCTTCGCCTACCGCACGCTGAACGCTGGTAGCGCTAAGACGACGGGTGCGGAAATTCAGATCGACTGGGCACCGGAAGCTGTTGAAGGCCTCGTGCTGATGGCATCTCTGGCATACAACGACGCTCGCTATGGCACATTCATTGCACCTTGTTACTCCGGTCAGACGCCGGCACAGGGTTGCCCGGT
>JAURPT010000050.1 GCA_030836535.1 Alphaproteobacteria bacterium | reverse complement strand
GCAGCAAAGTCAGCCAGATGGGCCAATTATAGTCAACAGATGCCAAGCGCCCGACGGTCAGCAGTTCATGGGCTTCCCAAGGGTCACGACCCGTGCCCATGACCTTCAGCTCATGCGGCAACTCATCCATATGCTGCTGGTAATAGTTCAGCCCGCGCACAAAATTGTCGAGCCAGGCCCGGCTGTCGGCCGGCATATTGGCGTAGACTTCCTTGGAAGACTTGCCGAGGTCAATTGTTCGCAGCGCCTGTTCCATTTCCTTGATGGCAGAGAATGGCCCGGCTACTTCTGCCAGGCGGCCTTGCGAGACGTAGCGCAGAATTTCCAACTGCCCCAAACGCAAATGGGCATGCACCATACCCAGCGCAAAGGCGGCATCTTCATCCGTCTTGGCTTCAATGAACGGGACTTTGTGGTCGGACCAATAGATAGTCACGTCCTGCAACACCGGGGCAGCGCCACCTGGCATGGCGTCCAGTCGTTCACTCAGTGTCGTAGACTCAGGGAGCGGCGTCAGCAAAGCGCAGCCTGCGCTGAACAGGGCAAGTCCCAACACAGAGGCGCGCGAAAGCAGCTTCTTCATACGCTGAAACAACGTCACCTTACTCCTCAAATGGCTCATGGCCGCTGACTGTACTGAATTTGGCAAAAATGGCCAGTTCTATGTGATCAAAGGTCCGTTATCGCGGGGTAAAACTGATGTGCAGAGTTCGCAAATTCCGGTGCACCAGGCTGGGCGGAAAGTCGAAGTCGTCCTGTTCGGGCGCGAACTGAATATCATCCATCCTGTCAAGCATGATCGTGAACGTGCTGATCATCTCCTGCCGGGCCAGCATGGCACCGGGGCAGAAATGGGTGCCGGCACCAAAGGCCAAATGCGCCCCTGCGTTCTTTCGGCAGACATCAAACCGTTCTACGTCGTCGAACTTTTCTTCATCCCGATTGGCCGACCCATAGAGCAAAATAACCTCGGCGCCCTTGGGAATGTCGACACCGCCCAACCGCGTATCTTCAGTCACCTTGCGGAACAGGGCCTGTACCGGCGTTTCCAGCCGCAGCACTTCCTCAACAAAATTGGGGATCAACTCTGGCTTTTCGCGCAGCCGAGACATTTGTTCCGGGTGCTCTAGCAGCAATTTCCAACCCAGGCCCAGCGCCGCTGTTGTGGTCTGGAATCCGCCATTGAGCAACTGGCTCATCATGTCCAACAGCTCCTGCATGCTCATGGGCTCGCTGCCGTCCGGGGGTGGCGCCACCAGATCACTGATCATGTCATCGCGCGGATTTTCCCGCCGGTCTTCAAACTGATTGGCAAAGTAATGCTGGGCTTCTATCGCAATGCGGGCGCATTCGAGCTCGCGCGCTGGCTCGATCATCAGGCCCAACGCTTCCATGGCAGCGTCCGACCAGAATTTGAGCTTAGGCGCTTCTTCCCGTGGCACGCCGAACTGGTCGGCAATCACCAGGGTTGGCAGCGGGACCGCAAATTCACTGACAAATTCAACGGTACCCTTGTCGATGAAGCCGTCGATCAGGTCGTTGATGATCCCTTCAATATAGGGTGTCATCTTGCGGACCCGACTGACCGTAAATGTCCGGTCAATATATTGGCGGTAACGGTGATGTTCTGGCGGGTCCGTCCGCTGAAGGGTCGTCGTCTGTTGTCAACCTTCATTCTCATAAATCGCCACCACATCGGGGTTGGGGCCACCCGGCCGGCGCTCCTGCAAGGGCATGTGGTTGGAGAACACATTGGGCTGGCGCAGTACCTCGCGCAGATCTTCATAGCGAGTCACGACATAATGGCCGGTTGACGGCATATGATAGACGGGGGCTTCTTGCCGCAGCCGGGCATAGGCGTCATAAGGGCATTTCTGGACCGATGGATCCATCAGGTCGACCGGGTTTTCTGATTGCATTAACTGTCCTCCACCCAAGCATTCTGGCAGAAGCGGTTTTTTCAGTCACCCCTGCTGGGAAAATCCGTTACGCTCCCACCATGGGATGAATTCAGGGCTGGAACAGCCCAAACGAATGGAGGGATGAATGGAAAACCGCCCCATGCCCCCGGTTGAGGAAATTCGGGCTCTTGTAGGGCACCAGTTCCCCGGTGGCACCTACACGATCCAGCATTGGGAAAACTTCCTGCTGACAGAATGCACCGGCACAACACCCTTGCCCAATGGGCAGGTGCACCCGGCAGCCATGTTCCATGTGCCCATTCTGGGGGCTAACACCACCATTGGTGAGATGTTCGAACTGGGCCAGGCCGAGAATGACGCCTCCATCGGCATCGAAAGCTACGATTGGGAACTGTTCAAACCGCTCTATGAAGATGTCGCCTATGACATCTCAGCGCGGATATCAGAGGCCGACCGGGTTATTCAGGACGATGGGCGGACCTATGACCGCATCCAGTTCATCTTCACGCTGAAAGACCCTGAGGGTGAGAACGCCGCCCGGTCGACAGTGACCTGGCATTACAACCGCTCACGCGCGCTGATGGAGAAATAGAATGGACGTCAAAGTGGGAGATATGGTCCCTGAGTGGGATATGCCGTCTGTCCGCCGCGAACGCATGCGCACCATGGCCGCCATTCTGCGCGACCCGAACCCCGTGCATTGGGACGACACGTCGACCACCCGCTACGGCTTTGAAGGCAAGACCATCAACCAGGGCCCATTGGGGCTGAGCTATATGGTCAACATGCTGCATGAATGGGCCGGGCCAACCAGTATCCGGCGGTTTATCATGACCTTCCCGCAGGCTGTGCTGAGCGAAGACCACGTGGTCGCCAAGGGTGAAGTCACCGGTATTCGTGAAGAAAATGGCAAAACCATCGCCGAAGTGGACATCTGGCTACATAATGACGAGCGCGGCACACTGTTGAAGGGGTCTGCTGAAGTCTGCGTTTCCGGGGAAGCATAATGAGCGAGAAATTCACCTATGATGACGTGTCCAGCTATACGCTGGATGCGGACCAGGAAGCCGAATTGGTCGCCAGCCAGAATGAATGCACCTTCATGTGGTCCACCAAAGAAGGCTGGCCCGTGGGCGTGATCATGTCTTACGTGTTTTACGAGGGGTACTTCTGGTTGTCCGTGTCCTCGCTCCGCGTCCGCGTCAAAGCCGTAGAGCGCGACCCACGCGTGTCGATTTCCATTACCTCCAAAGGTTCTGGCATCGATAGTGCGCGGGCGCTCACCTATAAGGGCACTTGCGAGGTGCTGTCGGACCATGAAACGATTGACTGGTTCCTGCCCGCGCTCGCCAAGCGCCTGCGGCCCGGCGACGCCGAAGCACAAAAGCTGTTCTATGAACTGAACAACACACCCAATCGCCGGGTACTAAAGATCACACCTGTAAAGACCATCGGCTTTGATGGCGACAAGATGGCCGCTGCGACCGCTGCTGCCAGCGGCGGGCAAACAGCCACCTGACCTGGACGCTGCCTAGGCGTTCAGATATTGGTGCAAAGTCATGTGCAGACGGCGGACGCGGACTTCCTGGTAGTTCCCCAGTGTCTGGCCCGGCTTTTTAGTGGCCTTGAAACCCTTTTGCTGCATGTCGAGGTTAGCCGTGTCCTGGTCGTAGATATGGCCCAGCCATTTTTCGATGCCCGGTACGGTCTCATAAGACTCGTCAATGCCAATCTTGTAGGCCTCTGGCGCCTCTGGCGGCTCTTCCCCCGGCGTCAGGGGCCGCAGGAACAACAGATCGAAGATTGAACTGTCGACATCATCGCCATTGGGCCGGAAACGATAAATCATCGGCAACGCCACCCCAGGGAACAGGAACATATTCGGGAAGAGGTGATATTCAATCGAATCCAGCATTTCTGAGTCCGACCGCTGGGACAGGTCCACATCGAACATCTCACCAACCGCCTTGCGCTGGAATTCTGCTGCAAACTGGCGAGCTGTCATGCCCTCAGGCACTTTTTCCCCATCAGGAATGCTGGGCATGGCGTCGAGAATATCCTGCTCGCTCTGTTTTTCCGGCCAGGCAATATCGGCCACCCCGAAGGTGTGCACGAAACGATGGGTGCGCTCGCCAAAGATGTCATATTGCGCGTTGTTGTTTTGCGCAAAGGCCAGTGCCTGCGGGTGCGTCTCAAAGGAATGATAGGCTTCCACAAAGGCTTCCTGTGAGGCCTTCCAGTTCGCCGGCAAAACCTTCTGCACATGCAGTGATGTGAAACGCGCACTTAATGGCCAGTTCTCAAAATGCTCTGGCAATACTTCCAGATATTCCTCCAGCGGCATGGCATCTTCATCCATATTGATGAAGACGAAGCCACCCCAGATGGCCACTTGTACCTCTGGCAGGTTGAATTCGGACTTGCTCACATGCGGGAAGTCCCAGTCACAAGGCAGGTCAACGAGGTCGCCTTCCAGGCTCCATGTCCAGCCATGATAGGGGCAGCGGAAATTATCCGTCATGCCATCGCTGTCGCTTGGTTTCAGCTGCGTGCCGCGATGCAGGCAGGAATTGTAATAGGCTTTGACGGAGCGGTCTTCTGTACGCACCACCAGGATGGAGTGGTAGCCAACGTCATAGACCATATAGTCGCCTGGCTCGGGAATATGTTCTTCACGGCAGCCCCACTGCCACACCTTCGGCCACAGCTTTTCCATCTCCGCATCAAACACCTCACGCGATGTGTAGACGGAATAGTCGATGTCCTCGCTGCCCATATACGTATAGGACTCGGTGGTCAGGACCTCGGGTACCGGCCGACTGTCGTCGAGAATCGTCTCCCGCGTGGAGGGGCCCGGGTTACGTGCTTCGCCCGGTTTCAGTGCCTGTGTGCTCATATCCGTTTCCCCGTTTGAGCTGAATCGTCAATTGGCCACAGTCTAAAGCATGTTTTATGCAAGCGTGCAGCTTTTTTAAATACTGCCGATAGGCGCAAACCCCTTTCTTTCCGGCGGACATAATGATTACATGTCGCCAGCGCCGGATTCGGCCCAAAGATTTTGTGAAAAGAGGAAAGTACCATGGCACAAACTCATGACCATGAAATGGTCTCCATCTACCCGTTTACAGATGAACAGCGCGACGCGCTGCTGAACGGTTCCAACGAATGCGTTCTGATGTGGGCCACCAAAGATGGCTGGCCTGTCGGCGTGACCCACGCCTTTACCTGGGATGGCGAAAAAATCTGGCTGACCTTTGCCGTGCACCGTCATCGCTACACCGCCATGACCCGCGACCCACGCGTATCTGTCAACGTTTCCAGCTGTGGCAACCCAACCGGTGAAGGCCCCCACGGCGCCATCACCATCAAGGGTCGTGCCGAGTTTTTCGACGATGACGAAACCAAGCACTGGTTCTACACCGAGCTGTCCCGCAAACTGAACCCGGGCAATGAAGCAGGCGAACAGTTCTTCTACAACCTGCTGGACTCTCCGCTGCGCACGGTCTGCTGCATCACGCCTGAAAAGTACATCATGTACAATGCAGACACCGCCGGTGCCCATATGGCAGGTACCGCCAAGCCGGAAGACCTTGGCGAGCCGATGGATGTGGACAAGGAGCGCATGAACAAAGCCCGTGAAGACCGTGGCCTTGAGCGCCGCGACGAAGTCTGATCCCAACAGACTGATATTTAAGGGTTTTTTTTACCCCTGAAGATTAAGGCCGTGCCGGAAAGTCTGGCGCGGCCTTTCTTTTTGCCAACAATTTGGTCATTTGTTCAATTTGATGTATGATCTGCCCGCTTGGTTTTGGGGGCATACCGTCTTGGGAGGGACTGGATTATGGATAAACTCGCTTGGATCGCATCTATCGTTGCAACACTTGTTGCAATCGTTGGTGCCTTTGTCGGCATTCCTGAAATGGCATCTATCTTGATCGTGCTGGGCATTATTGCTGCGCTCGACATC
>JAURPT010000049.1 GCA_030836535.1 Alphaproteobacteria bacterium | reverse complement strand
TGTATGTCATGCTTTCGCTAGCTAAAAATATGGGAGAGAAAAATGAAACTCCGTTCTGCATTAATCGCCACAGCTTTTGCGTTGCTCCTTGCTGGCCAGCATGGCTGCCCGTGTTACGGCATTGGTGGTAGCAGCGCTCCAAGTGCTGAGACTTTCTACTATTGTGATGGCGGCCCGGAACCTGCATAGGGAAGTAAGCCGTATGAGTGGATAATTTGACGTTGGTATGAACTTCATGTCAGCGCCTGTGAAGGTGTGCGGCTGTATGTCATGCTTTCGCTAGCTAAAAATATGGGAGAGGAAAATGAAACTTCGTTCCGCATTAATCGCTACAGCATTCGCATTGCTTCTTGCTGGCCAACATGGATGCCCATGCTATGGCATCGGCGGTGTTACAGCCCCTGGTGCTGAGACCTTCTACTATTGTGATGTCGGCTCGTCACCCATGTAGGGTTGACGACGGCAAAATGATCATCTTCGGGGTTGGTGTAAGCTGCTATAGATCTATCTATGGAATCGCTGTTTAGCCAACTCACAGAGCCTTTTTGGGGGCGGACAATCGTCTGTCCCCATTTTATTTGGCCTTCTTTGCCGTGGTCGCCGCCTGCATCTATGTGCGTCGTCGGCGATTAGGTGCCGTCGAGCGGGGGTTCTGGGGCTGGTTGCTGCCTCAAACCGTATATCGGCATGCTTCGACGTTGACGGACGTGAAGCTTTTTCTCGCCAATGTTTTCTTTCGCGCCACAGGGTTGCTGAGCATCGGCCTGTTGGCGGGGTTAGGTTACTGGGTTACACGGACACTCCTGCACGCTGGTTTTGGTGAAGGCGGTAGTGTTATCCCGGCCGTCGGAATGGGTCTGCTTTTCCTGACAATCGCGCAGGCAATCGCGACTGATTTAGGGATCTATCTAGGGCACCGGCTTGTTCATCGCATCAGGGTGTTGTGGCCTTTTCATGCGGTTCATCACAGTGCAGAGGTGTTGACCCCTATTACCGCCTATCGGATTCATCCGCTTGATACGATGTTCAGCAATGGCCTCTCGGGCATATTTATCGGCACTGTCGGCGCGCTTCTCACCTATTTTGTTTTTGCCGGTGCCAGCATCATCGATATTGGCGGCCTCAACCTGTTCTATTTTGGCTTTTACCTGTTCTACGCCAATTTCCGGCACAGCTATATCTGGGTCAGCTTCCCGCGCTGGCTTGAACATATCCTGATTTCACCTGCGCAGCACCAGCTGCACCATTCCGTTCATCCCGATCACTGGGACAAGAACTATGGCAGCATCCTGGCGATCTGGGATTGGATGTTCGGGACGCTTGTTACTTCGGGCCCGGCCAAACCAATCCGGCTGGGTATTTCGGATGAACAAGGCAAGCTATTACCGCAGCAATACGCTTCCTTGACGAGTGCGTTGCTGCTGCCCTTTGCGTAGGCGTGGCAGGTGGCTACGGGTAAAGACAAGGGCTGAAAAAGAAAGGGCGAGGCCAACGGCCCCGCCCTTAAACTTTAACGATCAGCAAACCTTACTGCAGGTTTTCTACGATCGTGACATTGGCCAGGCCGCCGCCTTCGCACATCGTCTGCAGGCCGTATTTCTTGCCGCGAACATTCAGTGCATTCAGCAGCGTGGTCATCAGCTTGGTGCCGGAAGCGCCCAGCGGGTGACCCAGGGCAATAGCGCCGCCATGGACATTCAGGCGTTCCGGATCAGCACCGGTTTCCTGCAACCATGCTGTCGGGATCGAAGCAAAAGCTTCGTTCACTTCGAACAGGTCAATGTCGTCGATGGACATGCCAGCGCGTTCCAGGGCCAGCTTGGTGCCGGGGATCGGGGCTTCGAGCATGATAACCGGGTCACCGCCAACTACCGTCAGGTGGTGGATGCGCGCCAGCGGTTCAACGCCCAGGTCCTTGAGGCCCTGTTCGTTCACAACCATCACGCCGGAGGCACCGTCACAGATCTGGCTGGCACTGGCTGCGGTCAGGCGACCGTCTTCGGCCAGCAGCTTCACGCCTGCAATGCCCTCCAGCGTTGCGTCAAAGCGAATGCCCTCGTCGACGCTGTGCATTTCTGTGGTGCCGTCGTCCAGCGTGACTTCAAGAGGCAGAATTTCTGCATCAAATACACCGGCTTCTACGGCAGCCTTTGCCTTCTGGTGGGAAGCTAAAGAGAAAGCGTCCAGCATGTCTTTGTCCAGGCCGTATTTCTTGGCAACCATTTCAGCGCCAACAAACTGCGAGAACTGGAAGCCATCATAACGGTCGCTTACTTCCTGTGAGTTGGGCGAGCCAAAGCCGTTCTGTGCGGGCAGGGCAGCAGCCAGGCCCATGGGCACGCGGCTCATGCTCTCTACGCCAGAGGCAATCACAACATTCTGCGTGCCGGACATAACAGCCTGGGCAGCAAAGTGTAGGGTCTGCTGGGAAGAGCCACACTGACGGTCAACGGACGTGGCCGGAACGCTCTCGGGGAAGCCTGCAGCCAGCACAGCGTTGCGGGCAACATTGACGCTCTGTTCGCCAGCCTGGGTTACGCAACCCATGATCACGTCATCAACGATGGCCGGATCAGTTTCGACCTTGCTGACCAGATCATTCAGTACAGCACCGGCCATAGAGGCAGGATGCCAATCTTTCATTTTACCACCACGACGGCCACCTGCCGTGCGCGTTGCAGCAACGATATAGGCTTCACCCATTGTTCATTCTCCGATTCGGAAGTTGGTTTGCACCGCTTTTACACCGTACGCCCTTGCGACCACAAGGTCCGCGACGGTCAATGCTTGAGAAACACTGATGCGGCCTATTCAACCAGGAAGGGGGGGATGACGGCCAAGACCGGGCTGGCCCAATCGACGTCGATATCTCGCTCAATCTGACCGTGAGTGTCGTCAACATAGATGCCTTCATCGTCGCGCATCAACCAGCCTGTGCGATGGGTGCCATTTGCCCGGCGAATGATGCAACGATTATTCCAGGCCAAATCAGGAATGCCGGAAAGGTCGGCGTAGAAAAACATAAGGTGCCCGTTTATGGGGCCAAATTGGCCGGCTGCGTCCCAACGGACGGCGGAAAGCCGGTGTGGGTCGCGCACGATGTGGGGGGCCAGTGCTTCATGGGCTGTGTTGGCCTTCAGTGGCAGGATCTCAGAATCGCTGTTGATATTGCCAATAACAGGGACGCGAGGGCGTTCCCGCAGCAAGTCGATGATATCAATATCCAGGACGTCACAATATAGCATGAGCGTATCGACATTGAGCCGTCGGCGACCTGTTTCCAGTCGCTGCACTTGAGCGACACTCATGTCCAGTCGCGCGGCAACCTCCTTGAGGGCCAGCCCGCGGGACTTGCGCATATTCCTTAATTGCTCAGCTCTTAACACTCGCAGCTTACTCCCAAATTCACCAATGCGGAGAAATATTACCAAAATCGAAGAAATGATCAATATAGGAAAGCAGGCGTCAGAAATCGCAGAAGAAATCAAATTTGGCGTGTCTTCTAAAGTTGCAGCTAAAGCCCGGAATCTGTTTCCATAAATACAAAGGCGGCGATGCGTTCGTCTCGTAAAAAATTGAGTTTCCATAATGGAAAATGGGGGAGCAAATGATCCAAAAAAGAATCAATATGGCTAGTGCGAAGACCTTGGCAGTTGGCGCGGTGACATTCGGTGCTGCGCTTGGCTTGCTGGGCGCAGGTGCCGACGTTTACGCGCAAGATGGCGGCCAGACGTCGGCCAGCAGCGGCCCGCGCATTGAAAGCGTGATGGTGACGGCCCGTAAGATAACTGAGTCTGCGCAGGATGTTCCCATTTCCATGACGGCCATTACCTCTGACTTACAGGTATCAACCGTTCGCAACCTGACTGACCTGAACGGCCTGTCGGCTAATGTGCGTATCGATGCAGACGTTTCACGTGCGAATGCAGCGTCCGTCACTATTCGCGGTATTAGCCCGACCCGTACGGATGACAACTCATTTGATTCTCCCATCGGTATCATGCTGGACGGCATTTACCTGGGCTCACTGGCTGGCCAGGTGCTTGAGAACTTCGACATGGAGCGAGTTGAAATCCTACGTGGCCCACAAGGCACGCTCTACGGTCGTAATACGGTTGGTGGTGTGGTCAATGCTGTTCGCACGAGACCAACGGGCGAATGGGGTGCCAAGCTTCAATATACATTCGGCCGTTGGGACCAGCATGAAATCCGCTCGGTCTTCAACGTGCCTGTTGTCGAAGACAAAATCGCCCTGAAAGCATTCTTCACGACGCTTCAGCGTGACGGTTATATGAAGAATACTTTCCTGAATACGACCCAGCCGCAGAAGGACTACACCAATTTTGGTGTCACAGCGTTGTTTACGCCGAATGACTGGTTCGAGGCCAAGATTACGGTTGAGCGTTTTGAAGACAAGACCCAAGGCGGTGCTTTCCTGACCAACTGGAACTTTGCCCCGGGTATTGTACCCCCAACAGGGCTTGAGACCGACCCGAATTATGCAGGTGGTTTTTTGGCCTGTTACCTCGGCGGTATCATTGGTGGTGGGTTGACACCCAACGTGCCATGCCGAACGTCGCTTGATGCGCCGGCGCGTGAAATCCGGACGGATTTCCCCAATGACATGCATGTTATGACAACGGCTTATACATTTGACGCGATCAGCACCATCAACGAGAACCTTAAGTTGGCGACCATTTTGGGTTATCGGGATATGGTCGAAAATCGCAAGCAGGACTTCGATGGGACGGAAGTTGATCACATCACCCTGCAGCGCGACAACGACTACAAGCAGTTCAGCGCAGAAATTCGCCTCGAGGGTTCCTGGGATACAGACTCCGGGCCAATCAATGCCATCATTGGTTATTACTACTTCGACCAGAAGTTTGAACAGAATTGGGTCACCGCCGGTGATTTCGGTGAGTTTACCAACCGCCTAGGAGGTTATTCCCTTGGGTTGAACGTTTGGACCAATCCAGGCGCTCCTCTTGCCCAGCTATATGCTGCCGATTACACACCTCTTGAGGCATGTAATGCGCGTTTGCTCGGTGCGGTTCGCTGTGACGAAGTGCGATTTGCCGAACTGGGCAATACTCCTTATGGCAACAAGCAGGTTGGTAAGCTTTATGAACGGCAAAACACTACCGCCCATGCACTGTTCGCCAATGTTGATTGGGAGTTCATGCCAGGCTGGACGGCTGAAGCCGGTGTGCGCTGGAGCCACGAGAAGAAGCATTTCATCGGTGGTCAAGCCTATCGGACATCAATCGACCGTGCATTTGACGAGCACAATCTGACCGAATTTGCTGACCTTACGAATAGTTGGACGAATGTTTCCCCTAAAGCGAGCCTGTCATGGCAGCCCGGTGACGATATGTTGGTTTATGTATCATACGCAGAAGGTTGGCATTCAGGCGGTTTCTTCGGTGTGAATCAGAATGTCGCTGACTTTGAGCGTGACCAATATGATCCGGAGCGGTCGCGGTCTCTTGAAGCCGGTTTCAAGGCCCAGTGGTGGGACAACCGGTTGCAGACGAATATCACGATCTTCCGCAATCAGTTCCTCGACAAGCAGGAATCCGCAGTGCAGTTCGACGATACAACCAACACTGTTGTGACCGTCTTCAGCAACGTAGCTGACGTTATTTATAAGGGCATCGAGCTGGAAGTGAATGCTGCCCTGTCTGAGGCGCTGACAGTCTATGGTACTCTTGGTCTTCTTGACGCAGACTATAAGGACTTTGAAACGGATATTAATCCGAACGATACCTGCGCGGGTGTGCCAGAATGTATCGTTGATGCGACCTTCCTGAACGTCCGTAACGCACCAAAGGTTACAGCCGGTGCTGGCTTTAATTATACGGTCATTGTCGGCAATGGTGAGTTGTCCTTTATCGGTCGTTGGGCTTATGTCAGCCGCGTCGATGGTAACCTGCTGAACCAGACATACAGCAAGGTTCCGCCGCGGAATGATATCAGCGCTTCCATTTCTTACGAGTGGGACAAATTTAGCATTACTGTCTTCGGTAAGAACCTGCTCAACGAACGGTTTGAAGCACCGACGATTATCCAGCCGCTGTTTGCGACCGGTACGATTGGCCCGGGCTTCAGCTGGGGTATTGAAATCGGCGGTGAGTTCTAAGCTCATCGTTTGAAAATGGAGGAGGGCGCAATTTGGTTGCGCCCTCTTTTTTCGCTGGACGCTTATGGGCCAAATGATAGCGTCTCTTGCAACTTAGTTAGAATATTCCGGGGAAAACTGATGCATCGTTTAATCAGCATGTTGGGCTTGTCAGCTTTGCTTGCCTGTTCGGCGGCCTATGGGGCCGAAGAAGCGCAAGCCCCTTATTCGCCCCCCGTTGGCAAGAACTATCCCAAGAATGTTTATTTCGGTGATACGCATTTGCATACGCGGCGGTCTGCAGATGCGTTTTCGGTCGGTAATGAGAACCTTTCCCCAACTGATGCCTATCGCTTTGCCCGCGGCCAAGCAGTCACAGCGCATACAGGCCAGCAGGTGCAATTGCGCAGGCCGCTCGACTTCCTGGTCCTCGCCGACCACGGGGAATATCTTAACGGCTATTTCCTGCACCGGGTCAATGACCCGCGTGTTACCGAAACCGATGCGGGTAAGCGCTGGACCCACTATCAGAATGAAGGCCTGGTGACGAACATGATTGGTGAATTCACCGCCAGCATGGACCGACCTGACGAGATTACACCCTTCCCACTGGCAACGCGAAAGTCGATCTGGGAAGACGTTGCCCAGACAGCAGACGACTACAATGAACCCGGTGTGTTTACGACCTTTACGGGCTACGAATGGACCGTGGCTGTCGAAGGCAACAATCTGCACCGCGTGATCATCTACAAGGATGATGCTGAGAAAGCCGCACAATTTGCGCCCTTTACCGGCCAGGACAGCAAGGACCCCGAAGACCTCTGGCAGGCTTTGGCCGATTATGAGGCAGCCACGGGTGGCGAGGTCATGGCCATTCCACATAATGGCAATATCAGTAATGGCATGATGTTCTCTGACAAAAAGCTGAATGGCGACCCACTGGATGAGGCCTATGCCAAGATGCGCTCACGCTGGGAGCCGCTTTACGAAGTCACCCAGGTTAAGGGCGATGGTGAAGCACATCCATTTTTGTCGCCAGATGATGAATTTGCCGACTACGAAACCTGGGATGCCGACAACATCGGTCGCACCGCCAAAAAAGAAGAATGGATGCTCAAGCACGAATATGCGCGCGGTGCACTCAAGCTAGGCTTGAAGTTGGAGGATGAATTAGGCACCAATCCGTTCAAATTCGGCATGATTGGCGCCACCGACAGCCATACGTCGCTGGCGACGGCAGCAGAGGACAACTTCTTTGGGAAGTTCCCGGAATCTGAACCATCACCAGCCCGCACGGATAACATAATGGTCGGCGTCTTATGGAAGAACTGGCGGTTGGCATCTTCCGGTTACGCTGGAGTCTGGGCGACCGAAAATACGCGTGAGGCCTTGTTTGCAGCCATGAAGCGCAAAGAAGTCTACACGACAACCGGGTCGCGCATCGAAGTGCGCTTCTTCGGTGGCTGGGGCTATGACGGTGATGAAACCGACCGTCCGCATTACCTCGATGATGCCTATGCAGGTGGCGTGCCCATGGGGGGTGATTTAACCCAGGGTCCCAAGGGTGAGGCACCGAAATTTATTGTTGAGGCGGTCAAAGACCCCGATGGCGCTAATCTGGACCGGGTGCAGATTATTAAGGGCTGGCTGGATGCCGATGGCAACACGCAGGAAAAAGTCTATGACGTAGCCCTGTCTGATGGCCGGTTTGTAGACCCAGAGACAGGTAAGGCACCGCCTGTGGGCAGCACGGTCGACGTGGCCAATGCGACCTATGCCAACACGATTGGTGAAGTGCGGCTGGCGACTGTTTGGCAGGACCCGGATTACGACCCGGATCAGCGGGCTTTCTATTATGCGCGTGTGTTGGAAATCCCAACCCCGCGCTGGACGGCCTATGACGCCAAATATTTCAACATGACCATGCCGGAAGAAGTGCCGCTGGTGCAACAGGACCGCGCTTATACGTCGCCGATCTGGTACACGCCCTGAGCGCTAAGAACTAGCGATAGCCCTCGGTAACTGGGGTGCGCGGCATGTCCCACCACACTGCGTCGCACAGGGCTGTCAGCTCGTCATCCAGCTCCAGTGTTGCGCCAGCGATAGAGGCATCCAATTGCTCAGGTCGGGAAGCGCCGACAATGGCTGAGGTCACACCGGGCTGCTGCAATGTCCAGGCCACGGCAACGCTGGCCAGCGACAGGCCGCGTTTTTCAGACTCAGCTGCCAACTCCGTCGCAATCTGGATTTTGCGTTCTTCCCAATAGCGAGCACGGTAAACTTCACCAGCACCCGGCAGACTGAAACGAGAATTTTCTTCTACGTCCTGCCCAGCCTTGTAGCGGCCGGAGAGAACACCACCAGCAATGGGGTTATAGACAATCACGCCAAGGTTTTCGTCGCGGCAATAGGGTAGCAGTTCGCTTTCAATCTCGCGATACATCAGATTGTAGCGGGGCTGGACGCTTTCATAGCGTGCCAGGTTCAGCTTGGCAGCAATGCCATTGGCCTGGGCTAATTGCCAGGCCGGGTAGTTGGAACAGCCGACATAGCGAATTTTGCCCGCTTTCACCAAGTCGTCCAGTGCGCGCAGGGTCTCATCAATCGGCGTGTGCGGGTCGAAAAAATGCGTCTGGTACAAGTCGATGACATCTGTTTTCAGACGCTTCAGTGAATTCTCCACCGCGCGCTGGATGTTGTAGCGCGTCAGCCCCTGGTCGTTGACCGTCGGGCCCATATAACCGCGGCACTTGGTGGCGAGAAATACCTTGTCGCGCACGCCGCGTGCTTCCATCCAGTTACCGATGATGGTCTCAGTGGCACCGGCTTTCTCGGTGCCGCCACCCAGCGGATAGACATCAGCAGTATCGAAGAAGTCGACGCCCATCTCCCAGGCCTTGTCCATAATCGCGAAGGACTGGCCCTGGTCGCATTGTTGGCCAAAGGTCATGGTGCCCAGGCAAATGGGTGTTACCCGCACACCGGTGCGGCCAAAGGGTCTGCGTTTCATCACCCCTGCTCCTGCTTAGCGTTCAGTTCTGCAACCTCGCGGGCATATTGCTTACCCGCCATGTAATAATGCACCGCCCCCCAAACGCCCAGGCACGACACAAAGGCCAAAGACCAGCGTAGTGACTGCGTATTGTCGCCAACAATGGGGATCAGATAGTCGCTCATCCAGCCCACAAAGGTCGGGCCAAGGCCCATGCCGATCAGGTTGATGATGAACAGCAGAATAGCGGCATTCTGCGCTCGCATATGCGGGGGCGACAAGGTTTGCACCATGGAATAGGTCGACCCCTGATAAGTGGCGCCCAGGGCAATAATCGGGACGTAAAAAATGATGGCGACCCAGAAGCTCTCCTGGAAGTAGTAGAGCACGATAAATGGCAATGAGGCGAACTTGGTATAGGCCACGATAAGCGGAATCCATTCCGGCTTTTCTTTGCCCTTGTGGTCTGCGACCCAGGCGGCCCCAAAGCCACCGGCAACAGCAAAGATACTGCCCACCGCGCTTAGGATACCCACGTCCCGGAGGTTCAACCCAAACATGCGCACGATATAGGTGGGGCCAAAATAGGCGGCGCCATAACCGATGAAGGCTACCAGCGTGCAGCCAATAATCGTATGGCGCAGGGCCTTGGAGTGCCAGAACAGGCGGAAGCCATCTGCCAGCGGCGCAAAGCTACTGGGGCGCATCACTTGGCGGGCGGCTTTGAAGAAGGTTGTCGTTGGCAGTGGCGGTGTTCCATCAGGTGCGGCGTGGCGTGGCGGCTCCTTCACCGTCAATCGCAAGACAATTGCGATCAACAGACCCGGCAGGCCGACCGATAGCAGTGCTACGCGCCAGCCATATTCATAGGCTAACACACCGCCGAACAGGCCACCCAACGCACCACCGATATGGATGCCGGTGGAGTAGATCGCCATGGCCCGCGTGCGTTCCTCAATCGGGTACATATCCGCGATCATAGAGTGGGAGGCGGGGCCGGAGCCTGCTTCACCAACACCCACACCGATACGCGAGAGCAGCAATTGCACATAATTCTGCGCAACGCCGCCCAAGGCTGTCATGGCAGACCATACGGTGATCGCCAGGGCGATGATGTTGCGTCGGTTCGACCGGTCAGCCACCATCGCCAGCGGCAGGCCGAGCGTGGCGTAGAAAATCGCAAAGGCGAAACCGCCCAGAATGCCCATTTCCAGGTCAGTGGCGTTGAACTCGGCCTTAATGGGCGGCACGAGGATCGACATGATCTGCTGGTCAATGAAGCTGGAGATATAAACCAGCGTCAGGATGATCAGTGCATAATGGCGATTATCTGCCAGGCTGCCCCGTCGTGAAACGGGGCTTGCTGTTGTGGGGTCTGAAGACATGGCCTGCCGATCACTCAGGGTTCAGGGTGGCGGCGTCATCAATGGGGTTCAGTTCTTCACCCCGCTCCAATTTGCCGACAAGGTCCGCATTGGTCAGGTACAAGCGACCAATGGCGATCATGTCGAATGTATTATCGATCAGGGGCGCTGCGGTCTCTGGCGTATAGCTGCCCACACCAATGGTATTGCCCTTGTAATATTTGCGGATAAAGCCGGTAATCCGTTCCCCGTCCAGATAGTCGTAGGTGACCTGGTCAACAAAGATTGACCCATGCACATAGGCTAGGTTGCGTTTGTCTAACTCTGGCAGCAGATATTTGAAGACTTCGCCATCGCGTTCGTCTTCTTCCATCTGCGCATAGCCTGCAGGTGACAGGCGCAGGCCAACCAGTTCGCTGTCGACGCGCTTGCAAACGGCGTCCACGACCTCGAGGCAGAAGCGAGCCATGTTCTCGGGCGTGCCACCATATTCATCTGTACGGCGGTTGGGGTCATAGTGCAGGAACTGGTCGATCAGATAGCCATTGGCACCGTGGATTTCCACGCCATCAAAGCCCGCCTTCATGGCGTTCTCTGCAGCCTGGGCATAGATTTCAGCCATTTCATGGATCTGCTCAATGGTCATTTCGTCAGGCAGGTCATGTGGCACTTCGCCTTCGGCACGGCGGACCCGGCCTGGTGCTCGCAGGGCTGAAGGGGCAAGGGGTGCTTCGCCTCCTGGGATGAAGGCGGCGGTGGCGATACGGCCTGTATGCCAAAGCTGGGCAAAAATAATGCCGCCATTGGCATGTACGGCATCGACAACCTTGCGCCAGCCTTCGATTTGCTTGTCGGTAAAGATGCCAGGTACGTTGGGGTAACCCTGCGCTCGTGGGTGCACGATGATAGCCTCCGAGACAATCATGCCTGCATTGGCGCGCTTGGCGTAATACTCCACCATGGCCGGAGTCGGCGCCAGGTCATCATCGTTCACGCAGCGGGTCATGGGTGCCATGACAACGCGGTTCTTAAAGGTCAGTTTGTCGTTCAGCGTATAAGGCTGCAGTAGAATATCGGTGTCGGCGCCGGATGCGGCGTCTTGTTCCATAGCGGACATGTTCTCTTTTTCCTCCCCAGAGGTTTCACTGTGTGCCAGCAGGTTGCATGGAACCGTGGACATTCGCAAGGGGGCTATTACACTTCCCAGTAGTTGGGAGACAAAAATGCGACGTTCAGAATATATCGGCCTGGCCGAACGACTGTTGGAACACGAGGCCAATAACACAACGGATTCTGCCGAGGACACCTATACGGTACCCGTGGCGGACTATCTCGACGAAGCCCGTTGGAATAATGAGATGGAGGCCATCTTCAAGCGCCTGCCGCTGATGCTGGCCTATACGGACGAGCTGCGCGAACCAGGAAGTTACAAGACGATTGAGGCTGTGGGCGTGCCCGTGCTGATCACCCGTGGCAAGGACGGTATGGTTCATGCCTTTCTTAATGTCTGCTCCCATCGCGGTGCAGCGGTCGTGACCGATGAGTGCGGCACAGCAAGCCGCTTCATGTGCCCCTATCATGGCTGGACGTTCAACGATCAAGGGGCGCTAATAGGCGTCGCAGATAAACACAAATTTGGTGAGGTGGACACAGAGGCCAAGGGCCTCAAGGAGCTGGCCTGTGAAGAGCGAGGCGGATTGATTTTCGTCGTCCTGACGCCGGGCGTGCCGATGGATATCGAGGCGCATTTGGGCGGTATGCTCGATGAAATCGAGTCGCTCGGTATCGAAAACTGGCACATCTACAAGCAGGTAGAACTGCCGGGGGCGAACTGGAAGGTCTGCTATGACGGCTATCTGGAGGGCTATCACTTCGCGACCCTGCACACCAATACAATCTTCACATTCTCGGCCAACAATATCATGGCATATGACAGCTACGGCCCACACCAGCGGATTGGTTTCCCGCATCATAATCTGGGTGAGTTGCGCACCAAGCCGCAGGAGGAATGGGAAACGGGCGAAGGCATGTCGGTCATCCGCACGCTGTTTCCCCATGTCTCGATGGCTGGCAGCGACCAGGGCGGGTTGATCTCGCAGCTCATCCCTGGCCCAACGCCGGAACAGTCGCGCACTATCCAGACCTATATTTACGCCATGCAGCCCTCGACAGACGAAGAACGCGCGGCCATGGACGCCAGTGTTGAAATGACAGTGGGCGCCGTGCGGGATGAAGACTACGCCACCGGCTTTGGCATCCAGAAAGGCATGTCTACCGGCGCGAACGAGGAATTCACCTTCGGGAAGAACGAGCTCGGCCTGCACAAGTTCCACCAATGGGTGAACTTTTATGCTGAGGGTAAGCCGGAGAGCGAACGACCGAACCCGTAGCAGACGATTTCCTATACACCGTAAAAGCAGGTCTTGGCGTCGGGCGGGTTGGTCGATACGCTTTTGCCAACAGAATCACTGCAAACGGGGCAGCACGCATGAGCGAATATATTTTGTCCTCGGTCGACGACCGGGGCATAGCCACCATTACGATCAACCGACCTGACCGCAAGAACGCCATGGGCTTTCAGATGCTCGGCAGTTTTATCCAGACGGTCTCCGACCTGGGGGCAGACCCTGCCGTTCGGGTCATTATCCTGACCGGCGGCACCGAAGGGTGCTTCTGCGCGGGGACCGACCTGTCGGACCTCAAGCAGGTTTCGGGCACCAAAACGAATTTGCGGGGCGAGTCTGACGACCGGGGCCGTTGGTGGCCATTGGTGGCCTGCCCCAAGCCGATCATTGCAGCCATTGACGGCCCGGCCGTTGGTATGGGTGCGGAATTTACGAGCCAGTGTGACGTGCGCATTGCCACACCACGGGCCCGCTTTGCCTGGAATTTCGTGCATCGTGGGCTGATCCCCGACACCGGCGCGGGCACCTGGTTACTGCCGCGTATTCTGGGGCCGCAAAAGGCGTTGGAACTGCTGTATTCTGGCGAGTTCCTGGCCGCTGCAGATGCCGCTGAGCTGGGCTATGTCAAACAGATAGTCCCGACAGAAGACCTGATGGCCGCCGCCCAGGCGCAGGCCGAGAAGTTCCTGCAGGGTGCGCCGGGGTCGATCGCGAAGATCAAGTCCATGGTCTATGAGGGGCTGGAGCGCGGCATTGACGAGCACATGGAAGTGCATACGGCGAATCTGAAAGCCTGCATCCAGTCGAAAGACCATGTGGAAGGGGTCAAGGCCTTCCTGGAAAAACGCCAGCCGGTCTTTACGGGGGAATAGTCGCCCCACATTCATTTGTTCAAACCAGCCTATTGTGAAGGGAAGCGCATAATGGCCAGTTCAAACTTCATCGATATACCCGGTCTGCGGATGCACTATCTGCAGGAAGGCAAGGGATCACCAGGCAAAGACCCGGTGATTTTCCTGCACGGGTTCCCGCAAACCTCGCACCAGTGGCGGCACCAGATTAAAGCGCTGGCGGATGCAGGTTATGCCTGCTTTGCGCCAGACAATCGCGGCTTCGGGCAAACGGACAAGCCGTTCATGCGCATTTCGCGCGGCCTGTTGGCACGGGACATTGCCCAGTTCATGTACGCGGTGGGGATCGAAAAGGCCCATCTCGTAGGGCACGACTGGGGTGGCATTATCGGCTTCAAGGTCGTCGCCGACCACGGTCACCGCATCACGTCTTATTCCATGGTCGATACATTGTGCACCGTCTGGGCGCCGTTGGGCCTGCATGGCTATTGGTTCAAGGCAGAGGGCCTGGCCGAAGAGTTTTACGCCAACCACCATGAGGCCTTTATCGAATGCCTGTTTGGTGGCCGCAGCAGTGAAGACCTACCGGGCAGGCCAGCCTCCCCCTGGCAGTTCGGCCGAGGAGGTGAGCGCCCATCATGGATCGATGCTGAAGACCTTGAACATTACAAAAAGGCGTTTGCTGACCCGGGCAGTCACCATACCTGTATTCAATATTATCGCTATGGCCTGCCATTCCATTTGATGCAGGACAGCGGCCCGAAGGTGCTGTCAGAAAGCGATGTGGCAGACATGTGGCTACATGAGGGGGGTATTGAGCAGCACCCGAATTTCAGTGAGTTTCTTGACTATGGGCCGGAAGACCACGCCACGCGGTTCGAGAAGCCAGCCCTGGTGATGTATGGCGGCTATCGTTACGGCGAAGCCGTGCCGCAAGGGGAGGAAACCATCCGCACGGGGAATGCCTTCAACGACCAGTTCCCCAAATATTTCCCGAATATGATCTCGCGCGCCGTCAACGGCTTACATTTCCTGGGGGAAGAAGCCAAAGGCTATGTGAACGAGCAATTGCTCGCCTTTTTAGGAGCACAGTAAGTGAGTACCACCGATATCTGGGTCATCAAAAAAGACCTGCGGACCCATAAAGTCGTCGAGGCAGAAGACCTGATGGCAAAGGACCTGGCCGATGGCCAGATCGTCATGAAGGTCGACCGGTTTGCCATGACGTCGAACAACATTTCCTACGCCGCCTTTGGTGACGTGATGCAATATTGGGACTTCTTCCCAGCCGAAGGGGAATGGGGTCGTGTGCCCGTCTGGGGTTTTGGCGACGTCGTGCGCTCAGCGTGTGATGATGTGCCGGTGGGCGAACGCTTCTATGGCTATTTCCCCATGTCGACGCATCTGCTGCTCGAGCCATCTAACGTCACCGATTATGGCTTTGTCGACAATGCACCGCACCGGCGCGAATTAGTGGCGACCTATAACAATTATACGCGCTGCGCGACGTATCCATCCTACAAGGCCGAGCATGAAGACGCTCAGATGGTCATCAAGCCGCTCTTTGCCACCTCCTTCATTCTCGATGACTTTGCCGCCGATAATGACTTTTTCGGCGCGACATCGGTGGTGCTGGGTAGTGCGTCCTCAAAGACCTCTCTGGGCCTGGCCTTCTTGCTGCATGAAAACCGCCTGGGCATTGACGTCGTGGGCCTGACATCGGCAGGCAACAAGGCCTTCTGCGAAGGCCTGGGCTGTTATGATAAAGTTGTCACCTATGATGACATTGCCAGCCTTGATGCTTCCGTGCCGACCATGATGGTCGATATGTCGGGCAATGCACAGGCCATTGCGGCCATGCACAATCACTTCGGCGATAATTTGAAATATAACTGCCTCGTCGGCGGCACCCATTGGGAGAAAATTGCTCTCGACCATGGTGACTTGCCTGGGCCCAAACCCATTGGCTTCTTTGCGCCAGACCAGTTCATGAAGCGCGCCAAGGATTGGGGTGCGGCAGGCCTGCAACAACGCATGGCCGAGGCCTGGGATCAGTTCCTGACGCCTGCGGGTCAATGGATCGCTATTCAGCACAGCTTTGGCCCGGCGGATTCGGCGGCTGCCTATCTGGAAGTGCTCAACGGTAACGTGTCGCCAGATCAGGCCCATGTGCTGTCGGTAAACGCCGGGTAAATATCAGCATTGAAATTTGAGCAGTTTACGGCGTAAAGTGCGCCTCAGGATTCGTGGGTAACGGGCCCACACAACTAAACGGGAAGATGAACATGTATGATTATCTGATCAAGGGCGGCACTGTTGTAGACGGTACAGGCACCGCACCTTTTGTTGGTGATGTGGCGATTGCTGACGGCAAAATTGCCGCTGTGGGCGCCTCTATTGAGGGCGAGGCCAAAGAAGTAATTGATGCCACCGGCCATTTCGTCACCCCTGGCTGGGTTGACGTGCACACCCATTATGATGGCCAGGTTGCCTGGGATGACGTGATCGATCCGTCATCCTCCAATGGCGTGACAACAGCCATCATGGGCAATTGCGGCGTGGGTTTTGCACCGGTTCCCAAGGGTGGTGAAAAGGAACTCATCGAGTTGATGGAAGGGGTGGAAGACATCCCCGGCACCGCACTCTACGAAGGCATGCCCTGGGGCACCTGGGAAACCTTCCCGGAATATATTGAGTATCTCGACAGTCGGAAATACTCCCTCGACATCGGTGCGCAGATTGCTCATGGCGCCATCCGCAACTATGTGATGGAAGAACGTGGCCGCGCCAATGAAGATGCCACGGCCCAGGACATCGAACACATGTCCCAGATCATCGAGGAAGCCATCAAGGCCGGTGCCGTTGGTGTGACGACGTCTCGCACCGTGGGCCACCGCTCCATCAATGGTGAAGCGGTGCCCGGTACTTTTGCTGCTGATGATGAACTGGAAGCCTTCGCCGATGCCATCAAGCGCGCTGGTAAGGGCGTGTTCGAAATCATCCCGTCCAGCTCGGTCGGTGATATGGCTGCCCTTGGCGGCGAGCCACGCTCTACCCTGGAAGAGGTGGAACTGATGGCAAAGATGTCCAAGGAAAGCGGTTGCCCTATTACGTTCACGCTGATCCAGGTTTTCGAAAAGCCGGAACTGTGGCGCGAAGTGCTAGCCCGGGTTGCCGAACACAACAAGAATGGCGCGCAGCTGCGCCCGCAAGTTTGTTCGCGCCCCATCGGCATGATCACCGGCCTGACCGGTTATCACCTGTTCCAGCGTCGTGAAAGCTATCTGAAGATTGCTGACCTGCCGCTGGAAGAACGCATGGCAGAAATGCGCAAGCCTGAAGTGAAGGCGCAGATCCTGGCTGATGAAGACATCCCGCACCCGCAGGCTGGTTCTATGGAAAATGTCGTGGTGGCTTTCAAGCAGGCATTGGCGCTGATGTTCAAGCTGGAAAGCCCCATCGACTATGAACCGTCACCTGAAAAGTCATTCATGGCTCTGGCGGCAGCTGAAGGCCGTGACCCCGAAGAATATATGTATGACTTCCTGCTCGAAGACGACGGCAAGTCCTTCGGTATTCTGCTGGGCGCTAATTATCTGGCCGGCGACTATGAAGTGATCCGCGAAATGCTGACAGACGACAACACGGTTGTTGGCCTTTCGGATGCCGGTGCCCATGTCAGCCTGATCGTGGATGGTGCCATGCCGACCTATCAGATGACCCATTGGGTGCGTGACCGTTCCCGCGGCGAAAAGCTGCCGATTGAATTCATCGTCAACAAGCAGACACTGAATAATGCAAACCTCTATGGCCTGACCGATCGTGGTAGCCTGGAAGTCGGCAAACGTGCAGACATGAATATCATCGACATGGACAGCCTGCAGACCGGTCGCCCGGAAGCGCATTACGACCTGCCTGCTGGCGGCCGTCGTATCATGCAGCCGGTGCAGGGTTACAAGGCGACCTTCGTACATGGTGTGCAGACCCGCAAGGATGACCAGGACACGGGTGCTCGCCCGGGTCGTGTTGCGCGCGCCGCATAAACCTTCGCGAACATATTTACGCTAATAGAGCGGCGGTGCTTGCCAGCACCGCCGCTTTTTCGTGCATACTCTGTAGAGAAGACTTTCGCTGAAGGAGCACATTATGGGTTATGACCTCGAGAAAATCCCGCTGCAGACATCGCCGCATTCGACCTATCAGGACTATCTGGATGCCGATACGCGCGAGGTGCCCAAAATCTTCCGCGAGGTTGGCAATGCAGACTTGGGCACGGCTGATGTGTCGAAGGACCGCTATGTCGATCGTGCCTGGTACGAAAAAGAACGCACCATGTGGGAGAAGGTCTGGCAGGTCGCCTGCCGGGAAGAACACATCCCTGAGCCCGGCGACTATGTGGTCTATGACATCGCCAAGCACTCCTTCCTGGTGACGCGGCAGGAAGACGGTAGCATCCGCGCCGTTGCCAATACCTGCCTGCACCGAGGGCGCAAGTTGCGGTTGGAGTTGACCTGACCCCTGTTACGCAGCCACCTTCTATGTAACCTTTAGGGTGGTGTTTTGTGAAGGGCAATCAGCCCGGAACCCTCCTGTTGTGTAGAGCTGATCGGCCGGGATGATCGCCTGTGGCGCTGGTGGTCTGTAGCCCAGGGAGCTGTGTGGTCTGACCCTGTTGTAATGCTGTCGCCACCGTTCGATGATGATATGCGCCTCCCTGAGGGAGTAGAACATCTCGCCATTGAGGCATTCATCCCTGAGCTTGCCATTAAAGCTTTCATTATAGCCATTCTCCCATGGTGATCCCGGTTCAATGAACAGGGTCTTCACACCCACCCGCTTCAGCCAGTCTCTCAATGCCTTGGCAATGAACTCCGGTCCATTGTCAGAGCGGATATGGGCCGGCATACCATGGGTGAGGAACAAGTCCGCCATGGTCTCCAGCACATCCTGTGACCGCAGCCGTCTTTGTATCTCAATGGCGAGGCACTCCCTGGAGTGCTCATCAATCACCGTGAGCATCCTGAGTTTCCTGCCATCCCTGGTCTTGTCCTGAACAAAGTCATAGGCCCAGACATGGTGCCTGTACCGGGGTCTCAGCCTGATGCAGGACCCGTCATTCAGCCACAGCCTGCCCCGCTTCGGCTGCTTCGCTGGTACCTTGAGGCCTTCACGTCGCCAGATCCGTGCCACCCGCTTGTGGTTCACCCGCCAGCCCTGTGCTCGAAGCAGGGCTGTAATGCGCCTGTAGCCATAGCGACCATACTCGGTGGCCAGGGCAATAATCGCTTCCGTTAGGGCTTTCTCTTCATCAGACCTGGCAGGCCGGCGCCACTGGGTCGACCGGACCTGGCCAACAGCAGCACAGGCCCGGCGCTCGGAGACATGCAACGTCTCAACCACGTGATCAACAAACTCGCGACGACGCGAAGGCCCTACCAGTTTCCCTCGGCGGCTTCCTTCAGAATGGCCTTGTCCAAAGACAGGTCCGCAACCAGCTTCTTCAGCCGCATGTTCTCTTTCTCAAGCTCTTTTATCCGACGGGCCTGGTCGACCTTCATGCCACCAAATTCCTTGCGCCAGCGATAATAGGTCACCTTGTTCACACCGAGCTGACGGATCACTTCTCCTACCGTCATGCCCTGGCCGATCAACACATCAGCCTCTCTCAACTT
>JAURPT010000048.1 GCA_030836535.1 Alphaproteobacteria bacterium | reverse complement strand
GTTTGCGCTGTTGCCAATGGCAGCGGCGCCAGTTAGCGTGCGGGTGATGTTAACGGCCATGAGGGGCGCCGGCACACCATGACTGCACTGATCACCACACCAAAGCTGATGTATATTGGCGGGGGCTCGCTGAACGAGCTGGCCGACTGCATGGCCAAGCTTGATGTCCACAAGCCACTGATTATCACCGATCCCTTCATGGCCCAAAGCGGCAAGATTGACGACGTTACAGCCGTGCTGGACAAAGCAGGTCTTAACCACTGCGTCTTTTCCGACACCGTGCCTGAACCGACAACAGATGTGATTGAAGCCGGTGTCGCCCTATTGGGTGAAGGAGACTTTGACTGCCTTGTCGCCTTTGGTGGCGGCAGCCCCATCGACACGGCCAAGGCCATCAACATTCTGGCCGCAGGTGGCGGGGTGATGCGCGACTATAAGGTACCCGCGCAACCCAATATGCCTGTACTGCCCCTGGTCGCCATCCCCACCACGGCGGGCACAGGGTCTGAAGTTACCAAGGTGACAGTGATTACCGACACGCTGACAGATGAAAAGATGCTGATCATGGGTCTGGCCTGCCTGCCCGATGCAGCGATTGTCGACTATACCCTGACCTTCAGCGTGCCCCGGCGCACCACCGCAGACACCGGCATCGATAGCATTACCCATGCGGTGGAAGCCTATGTCAGCAAGAAAGCCAGCCCCTATACGGATGCAGTGGCGCTGTCGGCCATGTCGCTTCTCTACAAAAACATTCGCACCGCCTGTGCTGAACCCGACAATGCTGCAGCCCGTGAACAGATGATGCTGGGTGCCAACCAGGCAGGGACTGCCTTCTCCAATGCCAGCGTTTGCCTCGTTCACGGCATGAGCCGCCCGGTCGGCGCGGCCTTCCACGTACCGCACGGGTTGTCGAACGCCATGCTGTTGCCTGCCGTCACCCGCTTTTCTGCCCCCTCGGCTTTGGCGCGCTATGCCACCTGTGCACGAGCCATGGGCATTGCCGGTGACAACGAAGGCGACCAGTTCGCCGTCAGCAAACTGGTGGATGCGCTGGATGCGCTGAATGCTGAACTGGATGTTCCCAGCCCGGCTGAATTCGGTATCAACAAGGATGACTGGTTCAACGCCATTCCCACGATGGCCGAACAGGCTATTGCTTCGGGCTCGCCAGCCAACAACCCGAGGGATGCCAGCGCTGATGAAATTGCCGCCCTCTATGAAGAGATCTGGACATGATTCGCCAAACCCTTGCCGCTGCATCGCTCTTCGCAGGCTTGGCACACCCTGCCATCGCTGATGAAAACATGGCAGAGCTGACCCAGCGCGCCACTGATATTCATCAACTGGTGCTGACGCTCGACACCCATGTGGACATTCCGTCGAACTACGCTACCGAAGCTGTTGACCCCGGCGAACACACCCATTTGCAGGTAGACCTGCCCAAGATGATTGAAGGCGGGCTGGATGCCGCCTTCTTTATTGTCTTTGTCAGTCAGGGCCCGTTGACTGAAGAAGGCTTCTCACAGGCTTACGACGCGGCCATCACCAAGTTTGAGGCCATTCACCGACAAGCAGCCCTCTATGGCCATGTGATTGGTATGGCCTATTCGCCCGATGATGTGGAGCGGCTAGCCGGTGAAGGCAAATTGGCGGCCATGATCGGCGTGGAAAATGGCTACCAGTTGGGGGCCAATCTGGAACATGTGCAGGAATATTACGACCGCGGCGCCCGCTATATGTCGTTGACCCATATGGGGAATACGCAATTGGCTGATAGCTCAGGCGGTGGGCGCGGGGCGCCAGACCCTGAATATGGCGGCCTATCCAAATTGGGCAAAAAGGCAATCCGCCAAATGAATAAGCTGGGCGTGATGGTTGACGTCTCCCATGCCTCGAAGGACGCCACCCTGCAGGCCATCCGCACCTCCAAGGCACCGGTGATTGCCTCCCATTCGGCGCTACGCGCTTTCCGCGACTTGCCGCGCAATATCAGCGATGATGAGGTCAGGGCGATCGCGGCCAAAGATGGTGTGGTGCAGCTGGTCGCCTTTGACGCCTATATCCGCGCCATCCCGGCAGAGAAGCAGACCGCTATGGCGGAGATCCGAGAGGAAATGGGGCTGAACAGCCGCGAAGCCATGCGGGCCGCAACACCCAAACAATGGGCGGACCTCCGCAGCCGGGTGCGAGAGCTTGACGCCGTGTGGCCTCGCTCATCAATCTCCGACATGGTTGACCAGATAGACTATGCCGTTGAGCTGGTCGGTATCGACCATGTTGGTATTTCATCGGACTTTGGCGGTGGCGGCGGCATTGAGGGCTGGGACAGCGCCGACCAAACCTTCAACGTCACACTGGAAATGGTCCGGCGCGGCTACAGCCTGGACGACATAGACAAAATCTGGAGTGGCAACCTGCTACGCGTGTGGCGCGCTGTCGAGGCAAAGGCTACTGAGCTTCAGGCTGACTGAACCCTACTTCTCAGATGGCGGGATGAAGACTTCCGGCTGGTCGGCGGGAAGCGATTCCACATAGAGCGACTGGCTGGGGAAGGCAAAGCCGGAGCCTGCACCTTCGACAATATCCTTGATGGCATAGGCCAGGTTTTCCTTGATTTCCAGCCACTCACCCCAATTGGTTGTCTTGGTGAAGCAATAGAGCATGTAGTCGATGCTGGAATCGTTGAAGCTATCAACACGTACAAAGGTGGAAACCTCAGATGGGCTGGCAAAGGCCTCATTCTCCAGGATATAGGCTTCAATCTCGTCGCGAATTTGCCGCAACTGGTCAACACTGGTGCGATATTCCACCCCAATTTTCCAGTAGATGCGCCGATGGGTCATCTCCGAGAAATTGGTGACGGCATTGTCAGACATATTGGCGTTGGGTACAAAAACGGGCGCTTTGTCGAACCGGCGGACGAATGTTGACCGAAACCCGATATTTTCGACCGTGCCTTCGACTACGCCATCGACCAGGATCCAATCCCCCTTCTTGAAACGCTTTTCGAGCAGAATCAGCACACCGGCGATCAAATTCTTGAACAGGTCTTGCGCCCCCAGTGCAACGGCAACACCGAACAGACCCAGGCCAGCGAGTAGTGGCCCAACCTGAATGCCCCAAAGCTCCAAAATTGTGGCAGCGCCGATAAAGACGGTGAGGCCACGAATGGCCTTGATCAACCATTCCACCATCACATCGCCGAGCATATCGCTCAGCTTGTGCATCACGGTACTGAGAGGGCCAATGACCTTGTAGAGGGCAAAGAAAATATTATAGGCCACCAATGACCGTACCAGCGTGTCTGCAAAGCTCTGTACATCGGGCTGCAACGCCAGATAGTTGGTCGCGAAGAAGACACCGGCCACGACAGGTACAAAGCGCAAGGGCTTGTCGAGCGCATCGGCAACCTGGTCATCAAGGTCTGTTTCCGACTTGGCAGCCAGACGCTTTATGTTCCCGATTACGATCTTTGCAAACAGACCACGGAAAAACATGAACAGGATAAAAATGCCAAGGGCTGTAAGGCCCTGGCCGACATTCACCCCCAAAAAACCGGTTTGCCAAACTTCGTTGACCAACTGCATAAATTCTTCGTATGACGACATGGTTTCCTCAGTAATTGTCATGCCAATAGGCAATAGGGCAGGTTGCCGCCCGCTTCATTGCTTTACTCAACCAGCGGCAGGCACCAGGTAATGATCTCTGCCATCACCTTGCTGTTGGCTGTGTCGAATCCATCGACAATGTCGATCATTGCATCGCTGCCCACCGAGTAGCGCGCCTCAAAGACCTGCTGCCCGACAACTTTCAGCGGCGCCATCTGCACCAGCTTGGCCGCCATACGGACCCGAACTTCAGGCCGCAACGCGCCATTGTAATATTCGGCCTGGAAATCCCGAATATTGAGCTGCAATTCATATTTCGGCGGCACAACGGCACCACCCCGACCGGTAGAAACATTCTGGCCGGTCTGTTCGATAGATTCGGCCAGGACAGTCTGCACCATTTTGCTGATGCGACTGTTCCAACGCGCCCTGGCAAAATATTGCAACTCGTTGGGCGAAGAACGCCGCGCAATATGGTTCAGGTCCAGGCCACCAACCACTGTGGGGTCTTCGATCATCAGCATGGTGCTGTTGCCGGTACCGCGCGGGTTATCCAACGCCGTCAGATTATACAGCGAAGGCGCATCGCCAGAGTTGGGCAGGTCGACGATAGAGCTGCAGGATGCGACGACGACCAATAAGCCAGTCAGCACAGATAGTTTTTTCAGGCGTCCAATCATTCTGCTGCCTCAATTTCCGGTTTCTTGGGCGGGAAGATGAATTCAGCCGGCCCACCTTCCAGCTTCTCCGCAATGCGGGACAGAGACTGCACCAAGCGGCGTGTATCTGTTACCAATTGCGACACCTCGGGCAGGGCTGTTGACGTGAATGTTGTAATGGCCGTGCGGTTTTCGTTGATCATGGCATCGAGGCTGCCGGTCAGCTGTTTCACATTGGTTGCAACGTCGGCAAAGTCACCCATCAGCTGGGCCAATTCAGTATCTGTCAGGTCTTCGACAGAGGCGGTAATGCGATCAATCCGCTCCATCGACGACCGCAGCGCCACAATGGCCAGCTGGATATCTTCCGTCTTCGACGCCACGCCACCGGTGATCGTCGCAACATCGGCAATCACCTGGTCAATCAGCAGAATGTTTTCGTCCCGCAGAATACGATTACCCCGGGCCAACAATTCCGTGCCTTGTGTCAGTAGTTCAGGGGCAGACGCCATCAGGCCTGAAAGCCCTGTAACCTTGTAAGGAATCTCAGGATATTCTTCGCCAGCACGAGCTACCAAAGGCGTGCGTGGCCCACTGACCTCATCACCATTCCGGTCCGAAATCTGGATGAACGTCCCACCTGTCAGGCCCAGCGTGTCGACACTGGCAACCGAGTAATTATCAATCGGTGTCCCCAAAAACACGCGAATAACCACCCGGATACGCCCGGGCCGGTTTTCGTCAAGCTGGATGGAATCAACGCTGCCAACGCCAATACCCTTGTATCGAACGTTACTGTTGCGACTGATGCCGGTGATCGGCGTGTCGAAATTGATGGTGTAATAGTCATAATCCCGGTCGGGGCCAACTTCCGCTGCCCAGACGAGAAAGATCATCACGCCTATACTCATCAGTAAGACGAATAGGCCGACCGTGACGTAATGTGCCTTGGTTTCCATTACACGCCCTTTAATCCCAAAACGCTTCTTTTCTTTATCATTATAAGGCGCTAGCCGCCATGGCCTATACCGGCCGCCCGCGACCGGGGGCCGTGGAAATATTCATGCGTCCACGGATGGTCACTCTGCAGCATGTCATCCATGGTGCCAATCAGCTTGACCCGCTTGTCCGCCAAAACGGCAATTCGATCGCACACCGCGTGCAGGCTGTCCAAATCATGGGTGACCATCACAACTGTAAGACCCAGCGCCCGGTGCAGGTTTCCAATCAGTTCATCGAAGGCAGATGCACCAATCGGATCCAGACCTGCGGTTGGCTCATCAAGAAACAGGATTTCGGGGTCCAGCGCCAGAGCGCGTGCGATACCGGCTCGCTTGCGCATACCCCCCGACAATTCAGAGGGAAATTTGGCGCCGGCGTCTGGTGGCAAGCCAACCAGGGAAAGCTTGAAGGCTGCTATTTCATCCATCAGCTGTTGCGGCATGCCTTTGAGTTGTTCCCGCAGCGGCACTTGAACGTTCTGCGCCACCGTAAGCGAGGTAAACAGCGCACCATCCTGAAACAACACGCCCCAGCGGCGTTCTATTTCATGGCGGGCGCGCAGCCCAAGCCCCTGCATATTTTGCCCAAAGACTTCGATGCTGCCTGCCTGGAGCGTATTGAGCCCAATGATGGTGCGCATCAGCACCGACTTACCGGTCCCCGACCCACCGACGACACCCAACAGCTCACCCTTGCGGACATCGAGGTCCAACGCTTCAAGCACCGTCTGGCCGTTAAAGCCTGTTGTCAGGCCCCGCACGCGGATAGCGACATCTCCTGACGATTGCCCGCCCTGGGGTGATATCTGATCCTGCTGGTTCATCTCGCCCCCTATATGCCAATCGTGGTGAAGAAGACGGCAAAGAAGGCATCGAGAACCAAAATCATGAAGATGGCCTCAACCACAGAGCGGGTCGTCTGCTGGCCGACAGATTCGGCACTGCCCGTAACTTTCAATCCTTCATAACAGCCGACCAGCGCGATGATCATGCCAAACACCGGGGCTTTGACGAAGCCAATGCCAACGTCCCAGCCCGTAGCCACTTCCCGCGCCCGCTCAATAAAGGCAGCAGGGGTAATACCCAGATCAATCCAGCAAATAAGAATGGCCCCGAACATGGCCACCGCATCAGCAAAGAACGTCATGATCGGCATGATGATCAACAAGGCCAGAACACGCGGCACGACCAGAATTTCAATGGGGTCCAGGGCAAGCGAACGCATGGCATCCACTTCTTCATGCATGACCATGGCACCAATTTGGGCGGTAAAAGAACTGCCTGACCGGCCGACAATCATGACCGCAGCCAGCAAAATACCCAATTCACGCAATGTGATGAATGTCACCATATCCACGGTCATGAATTCGGCATTCATGTCAGACAGAACCGAGGCAGCCTGATAGGCAATGACAACCCCGATCAGAAAAGTGATGAGCCCGACAAGCGACAGGGCCTGAACGCCCACGATTTCAATCTGATGGACGGTCGCAGCCAGCCTCAGACGCCGGGGCTGCACGATGGCGCGCCCAATGGCGAACAGCACCATACCAAAAAAGTTCAGGAAGTCGAAGACCCGATCAAACATTCTGAAGACTTTTGCGCCCAGCTCGTTGAGCCAGTGCACAAAGCTGCGGTCCTCATAGGGTTCGATATCCATCTCGACATCGTGGTCGACCGCCTGTTGCAACATCAGTTCTTGGTCGTCGCTGGAACCAACGGTCTGAACGACATATCCCTGTGCCTGCAGCCGTCTCGCTGTCCGATAGACAAGCCACGCACCTGCCGTATCGAGGACAGCCACGTCTGTGAGGTCGAACGTGATCGATTCGCCGGCGCGCCCGGCAATAGCCTCCGTTTCATGGAACAATCCCGCTGTTGCAGCAACCACCCAGTTGCCGCCCAGCGAGATAATGGTGCCGTCCGCGCCGCTAGTCTGTTTGATCCAGGCGACCGGGGCGACGGGAGACATATCGTCCATGAATGATCCCAAATAGTTACGCGCCAAGTACTGATTGGTATATCGCCACAGGGCAAGCCAATTGGCAACATGTTCCGTCTTCGCGATCAGCCATCAACTGGTTGGCAACACCCATAAAGATCGCTATATAAACCCCACTTATTGGAACTGGAGTAAGACCAATGAACGAGGGCCAACTGCCTCTTCTCATCTCTTTTATGGTGTTCACGATCGCCTTTATGGGCGGTATCGGCGTTGTTTGTGGCAGGTACATGAAACAGCGTTCGGACATGCATGAAGACTAGTCAACAGTGAGACAAGTTTTCAAAAAGCCGGGGTTCTGCCCCGGCTTTTTTTATGCCGATGCCTGAATGAGGCGGTGTTCGGTGCCAACGAGCGCCAGACAGGTCAGCACGCCCTGACGGAAAGCGCCTGTATCGATACCGATACGACGTGGTCGTTCTGAATTTGGAAAGAACTCGGGTTCATAGTTGATGGAGTGACCATGCACGACGACCTTGCCATGGTCGCGCTTAGACGACAGAAACGGCTCGCGAATCCACATCAAATCCGCATCTTCCTGCTGGTCGTAGGGACGGCCTGGTCGAATGCCGGCATGGGCAAACATATAGTCGCCCGCATCGTACCAACTGCCCAGGCTGCGCAGAAAATCGCGCTCAGACCGGGTCATCACATTCAACAAGCTGTCGCGCAGTACGGTTGGTTCACTGTCAACATGAACGTGGATGCCATAACTGCGCAAGGTCTGGACCCCACCAGCACGCAGCCAGTCGGCGCCCACATCAGCATCCTCAAGGAAGAGACTCATCATCTCTTCATGGTTACCAGCCAGGCAGATGACCTCAAAGCCGGGCAGGGACAGGGTACGCAGGCGTTCCAGCACCCCACGGCTGTCTGGCCCCCGGTCAACATAGTCACCGAGAAAAACCAGGGATCTCGAAAAGCCCGGATAGTTGCCTGCATCCTGCTGAATCTGGGTCAGCAGATTGTCCAGAAGGTCGAGGCGACCGTGAATATCACCCACAGCGTATACGCACTGGCCAGTCGGCACAGCAGGCAGAGGCTGCTTCTTCCGGAATGAATTAAGCCAGTTCAGCATGGCAACTAGCGGTTCGACACAGCCTTTTTCATGAGGTTCTTCATCCGCATATCGCGGCTGCGCATGGCATGATCATAGGCAGAATAGCCCGTGTAATCGGTCATGTAAGGATCGGCGCCCACATCGATCAACTGCTTTACGATCTCGCGGCGTCCTTCTTTAACGGCCTTGATCAGGGCTGTTTCACCCAGGTCATCCTGCATGGCTATGTCTGCTTCATTGGTCACGAGAACAGCCACCACATAAATATTCCCGCGGGCAGCGCCTTCCATCAGGGCGGTAACGCCCGTCCGCTTGTCACTCATATCCGGATTGCCACCATATTTGATCAATTCCTTGACCATACCGGCATCGCCGATGCGCGCTGCGGCGACAATGGCAGGAATGCCATTATAGTCCCGGGCATTAGGCGTACCGCCATTGACCAGATAGGACATGGTATCGGCATATTTTCGGTCGCGGATATCTTCCAGGAACTGCGTATCGGCGGGCATTTGCGCCTGAGAAGGCTGCGCGAGAAACACCACGCCCAAGGCAACAACGAAAAGGCCAAAGCCCTTCTGCCATGTTTTTTGACGCTTGATCATCGGTTCTTTTTCCTTCCCGCTTGGCTGCCCCCTATACTTCCGGGCACCACACACATATATACACGCAGGTAGTGAGCGTCCAGCCAACACGATGATTTAGGCGCTGTTTGCAAGGTGGAAAGCATGAGCCCAGATACCCGGTTTTTACAACAAACCCATTGGCGGCCCGCCATTTTAGGGCTGTTGATCCTGGCGGGCATGTTCGGCCTTGCCAGCACCAGCGGCTGTGCCCCGGGCGGCTGCACCACTAAAGGCGACACCAAAGCCCTGATTGGTGGCACCTATGCAGCTGTTGACCACACCGGTGCACCGCTGGAAAGCACGCAACTACTCGGCAAATACCAACTCCTTTTCTTCGGGTTCACCTCCTGCCCCGACATATGCCCGTCTGGCCTGACTAATATGAGTACGGCGCTCGACCTGCTGGGGTCTGATGCAGCTCAGTTCCAACCTATCTTTGTGAGTATCGACCCGGCTCGCGATACTCCGACAGTCATGACCGAGTATTTGTCGAACTTTCACGAATCGTTCATTGGCCTGACCGGCACCGACGAACAAATTGCCCATCTGGCCAAAACCTACCGGGTCTATTACGCCCGTTCGTCCACGAGTGCGCCAGACGACCCGCATTACAATATGGACCATAGCTCCATCATCTATGTGATGGATTGTGACGGCCATTACATCAAGCACTTCACCCACAGCACCAACGCCCAGTCGCTGGCTGCTGAACTCAGAGCCATGCTGTGAGAGAAACAGCCAAACCATTTTGGGAGACCAAATCCCTCAGCGAGATGAATCGCCAGGAGTGGGAATCCCTGTGCGACGGCTGCGCCAAATGCTGCCTGCACAAGCTGGAAGATGCAGACACGGGCGAGATCCTGCAGACCAATGTAGCCTGCCGCTTGCTCGACATGGGCTGCACCCAGTGCACCCGCTATGCAGAACGCAAACGCTTGGTGCCCGATTGCGAGGTGCTAGACCCCGACAATGTGCATGAGTTGAACTGGATGCCGAATAGCTGTGCCTACCGGCTGCTGGCGGAAGGCAAGCCGCTGCCAGAGTGGCACCCACTGGTCACCGGGCGGCCCGAAAGCGTCCATGAAGCTGGCATCTCAGTGCGCGACTGGGCCATTAGTGAACGTGATGCAGGCGAACTGTCTCACCATCTGGTGGACTGGGACGTCTAACGCAGGCCGTCCATCGTTTGCCGCCAGATAATCGCGGGGACAAAACCGCCCGTAACATTCTTCATCGGCGATGCGTCGTCATTACCGACCCAAACACCTGCGACCAGGTCACCCGAATAGCCAACAAACCAGGCGTCGCGCGATTCCTGGCTGGTGCCTGTTTTACCGCCCACTCTTCTGCCCGGCAGGCGCGCCGCCCGGCCTGTGCCGCTCGCTACCGTATGAGCCAATACGTCCTGGATATGTTTCAGGGGGCGCTTTTCCAAGATGCGAAAGGGGGTTTCCCGATGCCGGTATACGACAGCACCGTCGCGCGTTGTAACCGACATAATGCCAAAGGGCTGCACTTGTTCCCCGCCATTGGCAATAACAGCATAGGCTGCTGTCAGGTCCATCAAGTGCACTTCGCTTGCTCCCAGGGCCATGCTTGGCTGTTCTATAATAGGCGTTGTGATGCCTAATCTCTGGGCGGTTCGAATAACTTCGGCTCGGTTGGACTGCTCTGCCAGTTTTACCGCAATGATATTGTTCGACGTGGCAAAGGCCTTCCGCAGGCTCAACGTACCCGCATGCTTACCGTCATAATTTTTAGGCTGCCATCCATCGAGAACAATTGGCGTGTCCCGCATGGTCTGCGGCGGTTTGCGGCCCTGCTCGAAGGCCGTCAGGTAAACAAACAGCTTGAAGGCCGAGCCCGGCTGCCGAAGCGCTGTTGTTGCCCGGTTATATTCACTGCCCCGATAGGACCGCCCACCCATCATGGCTTTCACAGCACCATCATCACCCATCACCACGATGGCCCCCTGCGACATATCGTGCGCCTGGCCCCACTGATCGAGGGCATTGTTCAGGGCAGCTTCCGCCTGTGCCTGGGCTTTGGGGTCAAAGGTCGTCTGCACCACCAGGTCACCTGCTGTCTGGTCCACATAGACGGGCAGGGCTGCCATGATCCAGTCGGTGAAGTAGCCTTTGCTGTCCTGCCCACGATGGCTGACAATGATGGGCGCAGACACCTGCGCGACCGCACTTGACGACAAAACCCCATGCACCTGCATGGCCGCCAAGACAACCCGCATGCGCTGGAATGACAATTCTTTGTTCGACAAAGGTGAATAGCGCGACGGCGCCTTGAGTAACCCGGCCAGAAGGGCAGCCTCACCCGTGCTGAGCGTGCGCGCAGAATGGTTGAAATAGCGCTTGGCTGCAGCCTCTATCCCATAGGCGCCGCTGCCCAGATAAACACGGTTCAGATATTGTTCGAGAATCTCTTCCTTGGTGAAGCGGTCTTCAAGCGAAAGCGCCAACAAGGCCTCGCGAATTTTTCGGCTGATGGTGCGTTCCGGCGTCAGAAACAGGTTCTTGGC
>JAURPT010000047.1 GCA_030836535.1 Alphaproteobacteria bacterium | reverse complement strand
CAGATGCCATCAAGGAGATCACCAAAATTCGTGGTCTGGGACGTTGGAGTGCCGAAATTTACCTGATGTTTGCCTTGGGGCGTCGTGACATCTGGCCTGCTGAAGACCTCGCTATTCAGGAAGCACTCTGCCGCCTGCACCAGCTTGAAGAGCGCCCCGACCGCAAGACATCTGAAGAGTTGGTCGAAAACTGGCGACCGCATAGAACCGTCGGCGCATTATTTTTGTGGCACTATTTCGCCGGAGTACCGGCCTGATGCCCCTCTGGATACCGATAACCATCGCCGCTGCCTTCATGCAGAATGTGCGTTCCGCACTACAGAAAAGTCTCAGTGAGCAGGTCGGCACCAGCGGTGCAACCTATGCCCGCTTCCTGTTCGCATTCCCCCTTGCAGCAATCTATCTGTGGACTCTGACCAGTATAACAGAGCAACCCCTGCCATCGGTGAATACCCCCTTCTTCGTCAACGCCTTGCTGGGCGGTACAGCCCAGATATTAGCGACGACGGCCCTCGTACACTCTTTTGGCTACCGCAACTTCTCCGTCGGCACGACCTATTCCAAAACCGAGGCCATCCAGACTGTCCTGTTCGCATTTCTGATTTTGGGGGAGAGTGTAACCGGGTCCGGCCTGGTCGCAATCTTCATCAGTTTCATTGGGGTGCTTGCTCTCTCTGCTCGTGATGGCGACGAGGGCATATTCGCCAGCTTGCGCGGCTTAGGGCAGCCAGCCTCGCTTTATGGGCTGGCATCGGGTGCCTTTTTTGGCGTGTCTGCAGTGATGTATCGCGGTGCCGCCCATGCGTTGGACGGTGAACCAGATATGTTTCTTGCAGCAGCAACCACACTGGTTGTCGTCTTGGCATGGCAAACGCTCTTGATGACCACCTGGCTTGCCATACGGAGCCCAGACAAACTGTTTGCGACCCTCCGTGCCTGGCGGCAGGCTATAGCCATAGGCGCAACAGGTGTGATTGCCTCCATTGGGTGGTTTACCGCCGTAGCCTTACATAACCCCGCCTATGTCCGCGCTCTGGGTCAGGTGGAACTACTATTCACCCTGGCCGCGTCGATCCTGTTCTTTCACGAGAAAATCACCCGAAGAGAATTGGTCGGTATGGCACTTGTGATCGGCGGGATCATCCTGATGATCCTGAAAGGCTAGCCGTCAATCTGGCGTGCTGGCACGCCAACAACTGTGGCACCGGCAGGTACGTCCTTTGTCACCACAGCGCCGGCGCCAATGACGGCGTCATCACCGATCGTCAACCCGCCCAGGATCCGCGCACCGGAGCCAACAAAAACCCGCTCACCAATGAAGCAGTCACCTGCCACATGCACATAGGGCAAGAGCGACGAATAATCACCCATGATACTGTCATGTCCCAAATTCGCGCTGATCGACACATAGCAGTGCTGTCCGACCCGACAAAGGGCCGACAGGGAAGCGAACTGAAACACAATAGAACCGTCACCAATGGAACAGTGTGCGCTAATTATGGCACTATGATGAACGATAGGGGCACAAGGGTTCATACCAACACTACCGGCCCGGGCGACGACAACAGACCGTAGGGTCGAGCCACCTATACTGGCCAAATATGGCACATCCAGGTCAGCTGCCTTTTCCAGGCTGTCGATCAAGGTATTGCAACGCCTGTCAAATCGGTCAGCACGCTGCCAGTTGTCATCTGCTATGGCAATAACATCAATTTCTTCAGTGCCATGGGCGTTGAGGTCTTCCACCACGCCCAGTGCCGCGCTGGCATGGCCACCACCTAGAAACACAAGTTTCGCACGCAATTCCCCATCCACAAGAAGTGCGCAAAGCTAACACAGTGACCATCAAACCTCTGTCTAAAACGTTGACCCGATTGATATCGCCAATGATGCACCCATAGGCTGCCGCTCAACATTACCGTCACAGGGAACCACCACATGACCAGAACAGCACAATGCCATTGCGGGAAAGTATCGCTTACTTGCGAAGGGGAACCGGACCCGGTGCTGATGTGTTCCTGTGAATATTGCCAACGGCGAACGGGCGCCCCTTTCATGATCGGCGCCTGGTTTGATGAGAACAAGGTCACCATCGAGGGCCAGACCAAGACATTTACCCGCTCCAATGGCGACCAGGGTATGCTCGTCTCTTACGAGTTTTGTCCGGAGTGCGGCACAACAATCTGGTGGCCCGCACCCGACGGCAGTGCATTGAAAGGAAAAATCTCGGTTGCCGGCGGTTGCTTTGCAGACGCCAATTTCCCGGCGCCGACGCTTTCCATCTATGAAAAGCACAAGCACCCATGGATCAGCCCCCCTGAAGGTACGACAGGTTTTGAGACATCGTTCAACACAGGCGACTGAGGCACTGATAAGAGTGCATTAGGAAATTGTCTTAATGGGGAATGGTGCTGCCGAGTGGATTTGAACCACCGACCTCTCCCTTACCAAGGGAGTGCTCTACCCCTGAGCTACGGCAGCGCTGCTTGTTGAAAGCGGCGGCAACTTGCCACAGGCCTTGGCGTTAAGCAAGCGCGATAGGCGTGTTTTTTGAACTATTTGTATTTGATCGTACAGCCATAGGCGCGGGTCGATGTTTCAGCAACCGGTTGGCCCGATTCCAGCGCCTCATGTGCAGCCAGAACATAGTTCGTCGCCCGCTCAATATCCGATATACGCGCTGAACGGATAGAGTCGATTGCCCCCATATATTGCAACACCTGCTCACCATCGATGATGTACATATGCGGCGTGGTTTTAGCTCCATAGGCATGCCCAGCGGTCCCTTCGGGGTCGAGCAACACATGGTCTACATAAGCCCCACGCTGTTGGTTCAATTCATCCGCTTTGGCCGGTGATACGTGGCCTTGCTTGCCCGGCGCTGAAGAGATCACCTGAATCCAGACATAATCATCATTGCGCAGGGTGCTCTGGGTCCGTTGCATATTGCCGCTGGTGTAGTGCTTGACCACAAAGGGACAATCATGATTGGTCCATTCCAGCACCACCTTCTTACCCTTCAGGGCGTTGAGGCTGATGGTTTCACCAGCCGATGTTGTACCGCTAAAGGACGGGGCAATCTTGCCAATCTCGGGGCTGGCCTGCGCCTCAAGATTAAACCCAAATACCAGCAACAATGCTGCAAACACTTGTTTCATCACACACCTCCTTCAGCCGCTTCCAGTCGGTCTATGATCAGACCAGGGGTCAGCAATTGCGGCAAGATCACTGCTTCACCACCAACAGGGAAGTATAGATAGAGCGGCACGCCTGACCGGCCATAGGCCGCCAATTCAATTGCGATAGGTGCGTCCCGCTGTGTCCAGTCTGCTTCCAGATAAACAATAGCATGATCTGCGAAATATTGCTGCACCTCGGTGGTTGAGAGTGCCACCTCTTCATTGGCAATACAGGTAACACACCAGGCAGCCGTGAAATTCACAAAGACCGGCTTGCCTTCAGCCCGCAGCGACGCAACGCGCTCTTTGCTCCAGGTCTGCTTTCCGACAGAAGCAGAGACCGTGCCCTTTTGCTGTCCTGCAAACGCAACCAAGGCGGCCGCCAAACCAATGGCCAGGATCGCCACCATTTTGGCCAGCCTCGCCGAACGACCGGCACACCAAACCGCCAAGACAACCATCAGCATGGCTACCAAGAGAAGCGCAACACCATTCGCACCAGCCTGCTGCGCCAGCACCCAGACCAGCCAGATGGCCGTGGCATAGACCGGAAATGCCAGAAACTGCTTGAAGCTCTCCATCCACGGGCCCGGCTTGGGCAGTCGGTTTGCCAGCGCCGGCACATAGGTGATCAGCAGGAATGGGAAAGCGAGCCCAAGCCCCAGACCAACAAAAATAAGCAGCGCCATCACGGGTGGTTGGACAAGCGCATAACCCAGCGCAGGCGCCATAAAGGGTGCCGTACAGGGAGTCGCCACAGCGGTTGCTAGTACACCGGTAAAGAAGGCACCTGCTGAGCCTTCCTTCTCTGTCAGCGCCTGACCAACACCGGCGAAACGGCCACCCAACACCAACAAGCCAGAAAGGCTTAAGCCCACCACGAATAGGACCATGGCCAGAATGGCTATGAATGTAGGGGACTGGAGTTGGAAGCCCCAGCCAATGGCCTCTCCACCCGCGCGCAACGCCAGGAGCGCACCGGCCACCATCAGGAAGCTGACCAATATTCCCGTCGTATAGGCCAGACCTTCGCGCTGCATATGCGTTCGCGTTTCACCCGCTGCTCTGACAACGGCCAGTGCCTTCAGCGAGAGAACGGGAAACACACAGGGCATAAGATTCAACAGGATGCCACCGATAAAGGCATAAAGGATTGCCATCCAAGCCGACATCGTGTCTGCAGCGTTTTGGCCAGACTGCTTGGTTTCGGGCCACGCAGGCCATTCAAATGCTGCAGGTTCTGCCGCCAGCACATAGCCCGTGGCGGCTTCACCCTGCCCCGCTACAAGTACGCCTGCCTGTGGGCCCTCGGGTGATGCCTCGCCTCGTGCCAAACCCAGATATGTATATCCATCCTTTACCGCAATCTTCTGCACAGCCGGGGCATCAATGACCCCTTCTGCATATGGGAAGAAACGCAACGGCGCGTCTAACCGGTCTGCGGCAAGACGTAATGTCCAGCCATTACCTTCCGCTGTATAAGCCGCCACCCAAGGCGCAGGAACAGGCCACGCTTTTTGGGTCTCGATAAACTGTTCACTATCAACACCTTTGACCGATCGATCTCCCACCGGCAGAGACAAGGAGATATCTGTGCCCTCTGGGATGCAAATTTCTTCGCAGATCAGAAAATCGACGCGCGCGGCGAACATCACCCTCTGCCTGTTGCCCAGATCATCAGGAACGTTCACCGGCACCAGAAGTAAGTGTTTGTCCTTGTAGCCGAAATTCATTAATGGCCCGTAGGGTACGGCATGGGGTATCGGCCAACGGATATCGCCCGCCGCAAAACCTTCCGGCATTGTCCATGCTATGGTGGTCGGCAGGCCAGAATCGCCGGGATTGCGCCAATAGGTATGCCACCCGTCATCAGGCGTGATGGAAACCGCCAACCAAACAACCTCGCCTGCTGCAACGACAGACGTGTCTGCCAACAGGGCCACATCTGCGTGGCCAGTACGTGCTTCGGGTGCCGCACGAAGCTGCTGATCGCCTGCCATCAACCACAGCAACGCCAGGAAGAATGCGAAAATTCGGGACATGATTGTTTAACCTACCAAAACTGCAGCACTGTATCATGGCTTGACCCGCCTCGCCGCAACATTTACCTCAGCCTGGACCGTAGTTGTGGGAATCTGACATGACCGAATCAAACCAGAAAAACACCAAGAAGCCGACAAAGTCTGAAGAGCATGCCAAGCGCGCGGCATCTGCCTTGCGCGATAATCTGCGGCGACGCAAACAACAGGGTTCAGAGTCCAAGGATGGGGCGCGGAAAGATTAACGTCTCAGTATACCGATAATCAGTATTACGGCATAAGCGCCGACGACCGTAATAACCAGGCTGATCCAGTCAACATACCAGATCTGCCGAACAATCCCGACATCGACATGTTGCGCCAGAAAACCGCCTGCAACAGCGCCACCCACACCAAGCAACAGCGTTGCTATAAACCCGAGAGGCTGACGGTTTCGGAGGACATAGCGTGCGATGACAACAGCGGCCAAACCGATCGCAATCCAAGCCAACAGGTCGTTCAACTCTACCTCCGAAACAGGTGGCGCGCCTCCAATCTCGCACTATACACGTTAAACCGCCGCCAAACCATTGAAATACCAGCGGGTTGCTTTCCCACTCTAGGCCTGATCGGCTGATGCCACCACTCCAGGTCGAAGAAACCACTCCTCAACCTCCAGTGTATCAAGATTGATCCCCACCGAAGCCTTACTACCGCCACAATTCGCCTCTATTTCACCATGCGACACGCCAAAGCTTGTCCATAGGCATAGGGTCCGCTAGAACGGTTTCAACGATTACATGGGAGTGAAACAGGCATGTCCATTATGTCCGACAAATGGATCCGCGAGCAATCGCTGAGCAACGGTATGATTGAACCCTTCGTAGAAGAACAAAAACGCGATGGGGTGATTTCCTATGGCCTGTCATCCTACGGCTATGACGCGCGGGTTTCTGACGAATTCAAAGTCTTCACCAATGTCGATTCTGCGGTTGTTGACCCCAAAGACTTCTCGAACCAGAGCTTTGTGGACCGCCCGGGCGATGTTTGCATCATCCCGCCCAACTCTTTCGCGCTGGCTCGTACGGTTGAATATTTCCGCATTCCGCGCGACGTGCTGGTGATCTGCCTAGGCAAAAGCACCTATGCCCGCTGCGGCATTATTGT
>JAURPT010000046.1 GCA_030836535.1 Alphaproteobacteria bacterium | reverse complement strand
TGCAAATGAGCCTTCCTTCATAGCCTGCGGTACTGCGGTCAGGGCGTCATCAGAAAGCGACGACATGAAGGGAATAATCATGATGCCCATGATCAGACCAGCGGCCAGGGCACTTTCAGACGCCACATCCAGCCCCAGTGTCAGCCCCATTTCTCGTACGGCGGGCGCCAATACAAGCGCGGCCACAAAGCCGTATACCACCGTGGGAATACCGGCCAGAATTTCCAGCAAAGGCTTTGCAACAGCGCGGAATCGCTCATCTGCGTATTGGGTTAGATAAATGGCCGACAAAAGCCCGATGGGCACGGCGATACACATAGCGATGAACGTGATTAGCAAGGTGCCAGCAAAAAGTGGTACCGCACCAAATGCGCCAGCACTGGCTACTTGGTCGGCACGCAATGCGATTTGCGGTGACCATTCCAACCCAAACAGGAATTCTGCGATTGGCACCAGTGTAAAGAAACGAATGGTTTCAAAAATCAGCGAAAGAATAATCCCAACGGTAATAAGAATGGCTGCAACAGAGGCAATCAGCAGAACATTGTGGACTAATTTGTCCATGCTGTTGCGGGCCCGCATGTCCGGCTTGATTAAGCGTACGCCATTAAGCCCATCAAGAATTGCCACAGCCACGGTACTGACGACGACTGTGCCTTCATAGACAGCCTGTCTATTGAGGAAACGATCAATTTCGGCAGCCAGGATACTGCCTTCATCATTAGGCAACTGCACACAATTAATGATGTTGCTGACCCTCAGCGCCAATTGCTGGGGGTCGAGCCCGGGGTGATCCCTGAGCACTTCGGCATGAATGATGGATTCAACCCAAAATGGCCCCAAAGCGGCCCAGAGAAAGACAATCAGCACACTGGGTAACAATGCCCATGCCGCAGCATAGAAACCATAGTGACCGGGGAGCGAGTTCAGCAGATGCTGATCTCCACTCACCAGTTCAATAGCACGTTGGCGACCTGCAAAGAAAAACAGGCCGCCAATCAATGCGAGGTATAGTAGATTACTCGCCACCAAGATCTTCCACAGTAATAGTCTCCAGACCAAGCGCTTCGTCGCGCATCGTGTCCCGCTCATCTTCCATCAAGGGGATCAGACCCTTTTCAGAAAGATAACCATAGTCGCCAATGGCGTCGTCGGAAACAAAAGCCTCTACATATTCTTCAATGCCTGAAATGACACCCACATGGGCCTTCTTGACATAGAAATAGAGCGAGCGAGAGACCGGATACGCGCCTTCCGCAATATTGTCGAAAGTCGGGGCGACATCATTGATCTTGCTACCACGCAGTACGTCGCTGTTCTGTTCCAGGAAGCTATAGCCAAATACACCGAAAGCATTCGGATTGGCCTGCAATTTCTGCACAATCAGATTGTCGTTCTCGCCGGCTTCAACATAAGCGCCATCTTCACGCACAGAACGGCAGATCGCCTTATATCGGTTTTTGTCCTGTTTCTTGGTGGCTTTCAATTCAGGGAAGGTTTTACAGCCCCCTTCAATCGCCAGTTCGTTGAAGGCATCGCGCGTGCCAGAGGTCGGCGGTGGCCCCAGTACTTCGATTTTCGTGTCAGGTAGTGAAGCATCAACATCTTTCCAGGTCTTGTTAGGATTCTCGATCAGCGAACCATCGGGACCAGGAACATTCTTGGCCAACGCCAGGAACAGTTGGCGCAGCGTCAAATTCAAGGCTGGTGCCTTTTTGAAATTGGCGAAAACGATGCCATCAAAGCCAATGCGGACTTCCGCAGCTTCGATGCCGTTAGAGGCGCAATTTTCGATCTCGGATGCTTTGATCCGACGCGATGCATTGGTGACATCCGGGTGTTGAACACCAATACCGGAACAGAACAATTTCAGACCGCCACCGGAGCCAGTCGACTCTACAATGGGTGTCTTGTGTGACGTGGTACGGCCGAACTCTTCAGCGACAGCTGTCGCAAACGGGAATACGGTGGACGATCCTACAACACGTATCTGGTCGCGGGCTTCAGCAGATGGTGCACCTAGCATCATCATGCCGACAATTAGGGCACTAAGGCCAAAGGCTAACTTTTTCACGATGAAAACTCCGATCATCTTTGGGATTTACTAACCTGTGAAAGCGTTTGCTTTCCCGGCGGAACCTAAGGCCCCGTTGAGACTAAAATACGACAGTAATATGACAATCATGTTACACCCCTTGCCGTGCCTGATGCGTGTTGCACGGCATGCTTCTAACCACATTGTCATGGTTCGGAAATACAAAGTTTGACGCAGCGCAAATAAGGTCACAATTCCACCTGTTTGCCCATATCTGCAGACGGGAAATCGCACGGCTCAACCGGCAGACCCACCGAGAATCGGGTACCCATAGTTTCATTGCTTTCAATGGTCAGGGCGCCCCTGTGTCTGCTGATGATGTGCTTGACAATCGCCAGCCCCAAACCGGTGCTACCCAATTCGCGCGACCGAGCCGCATCAACACGGTAAAACCTGTCTGTCAATCTCGGTATCTGTTCAATCGGGATAACATCACCCTGGTTGATGATATCAATAACAACGCCTCTGTCGCCCGTTTCGGGCAACCGTTCTGCCATTCTGGACCGAACCAGAATTTGTGTGCCTTCAGCACCATATTTGATCGCATTATCGATTAGATTCTGAAAAACCTGCGTCATCTGATCCAGGTCACCAACAATGTTCGGAACAGGTTCTTCCAGATCAACACGGATCACCATGTCCCGATCAGCTGCGCGACGCTCCAGAATTTCGCTGACACCCCCCAGCAAACTGCCAACAGATACCGTCTCAGTAGGGCGTACATGTTCGTCCATCTCGATACGAGACAAGGACAGCAGGTCGTCGATCAGGCGGGCCATACGGCCGGCCTCACGCGCCATGATATCAAGAAAGCGTCCACGGGCAGCAGCATCCTCTGCCGCACTGCCCTGCAGTGTTTCAATAAACCCGACCAGGCTTGCAAGCGGCGTACGAAGTTCATGACTGGCATTGGTCACGAAATCCGCCCTCATCTGTTCAGACTTTCTGAGCGTCGTCACATCCTGAAGAACGATAATTGCCCCGCCCTGCAACTTGTCACCCAGCACAGGCGGGATGTTACGGTCGGTCAATTTACTGACAGGAATAACAGACATGGCCAGGTTGCGCTCACCAGGGCTCAGCAACGAGATTTCGAGGTTTACGGCCTTATCATTGGCCAAGGCTTTCTCAATAGCCTCCAAAGCAATGGGGTGGCGCAAGCTGAGCCCAATATTGCGGTCTCGTTGACCGCTACCCAGCAGGTCCCGTGCCGACTGGTTGGACTCCAGCACCACCAATTCCTTATCGACGGCCAGGAGAGCATCTGGCAGTGAATCAATAATGGCAGGCGCTACAGAATCGATTTGTCCAAGGTCCGAACGGATATCAGGGAGAGCATTGGCCAAAGAAGACCTGGTTTCAGTGCTCTCAAGGACAATGCGCGCCGACACAGGAATGCTTCCCAGGGCGATCAGGGCAGTGATCCAAAATGCCACCTCGCCCAACAGGAAAAGAGTAAGCGCCACCGCCAGCGGCAGCAGGGCTACTGCAAGTCTTCTGGATATCTGCAAGCGACGTGATGCCATAGTTCGTTCAGCTAGGTAGCCAAGGCCGTTTTCTGAAGCCCGACATGCCCTAGCAGACATATATGACAGTTTTGTGACACAAATTTATCGCGTTCTGCCTGGTAACATCTTCTCTTGCCTCGCCAACCAAAATGACGCAAAACACTCAACTGATCTAATCATGTGAACCGGGCCGTCACGGCCACGTAATAAAGACAAAAGAGGACTTCCTGATGGACCTTTCCTTCTCAGACGAACAGAACATGCTGCGCGATAGCGCTGACCGTTTCGTTCTGGAAAATTGCGGTGCAGAAAACCTGCGCAACACGCGCGACACTGAAGACGGTTTCAGCCGCGACTATTGGAACCAATTTGCAGAACTCGGTTGGCTGGCGCTGCCTTTCTCGGAAGAACAGGGCGGCCTGGGCGGCACACCGGTTGACACCATGGTGCTGATGGAATCCTTCGGTAAGGGCCTGGTGCTTGAGCCGTTTTTTGCCACCGTTATTCTTGCTGGTGGCGTCCTGCGCCAGCTCGACGAATGCCCGCTGATCGAACCGCTGGTTGAAGGCGGCCTGCTGATGAGCGTTGCCTACGCTGAGCCACAGTCTCGCTATGACCTGTTCGACGTTGCCACCACGGCTGAAAAGTGTGGCGATGGCTATACACTGAACGGTCATAAGGCCGTTGTCATTCACGGTGAAGCGGCTGACAAGCTGATCGTCAGTGCGCGCACATCTGGTGACACGCGCGATGAAGCAGGTATCAGCCTATTCCTGATCGATGGTGATGCTGAAGGCGTTGAACGCCGCGGCTACCCCACGGTTGACGGCTCCCGCGCTGCAGAAGTGATCCTCAACAACGTACAGGTTGGTGCCGACGCCCTGATCGGCGAAGAAGGCAATGGCCTGGCGATCCTGGAAAAGGCTGTTGATGAAGCCATTGCCGCCCTGTGTGCCGAAGCTGTAGGCGCCATGAAGGTGCTGGTCGACACGACGGTTGAATATTGTAAGACCCGCGAACAGTTTGGTCAGCCGATCTCTCAGTTCCAGGTTCTG
>JAURPT010000045.1 GCA_030836535.1 Alphaproteobacteria bacterium | reverse complement strand
TCTGGACTGCTTTGGGGCGCTGGCTGAGCGTTACCTGGCGGGGGTGACCTGGGAGCCGCAGGTAGAGATCGAAAGCCGAACAGCGGCGCTTCTTTCCGGCCTCTTGCTGGCACGTGTTGATGGCAAGTCGCCGGTGGAATATGTCACCGACCCGGCTTTGCAGGACAATATCCGGCAACGTGCCATGGCATGGCTACTCAATATACCTGCCAATCTGTCTGATATGCGGCGACAGTGGTGCGCTATGTGGGCAGAAGACAAAGGGAATTAACGTGAAAGCACTTTTGCATTATGGAGCTAGCACCGGGTATCTGGCTGCGCTGGAGGCGCGCCGCCCGGACTGGCTTGATGTGGCCGTCGTTGCCGAGGCTGATGACGAAAGTTTTTACCGTGAACTGCCTGATACGGACGTCATTCTGCATGCTTTGCGGCCTATTTCTGCGGCCGATATGGACCTGGCGCCGCAGATTAAACTGATACAGAAGATTGGCATTGGGGTCAACACAATCGATGTCGAGGCGGCGACGCAGCGTGGTATCGCCGTGGCTAATATGCCGGGCTCGAATGCCATCGCGGTGGCTGAAACAGCATTGATGTTGATGCTGGCGGCGTCCCGCCGGTTAACCCATATCGACCGTGCTACGCGGGCAGGGCAGGGGTGGGAAATACCGCCTGACGACTATGACCACGTCAGTGAGATTGCGGGAAAGACGGTGGGCCTTGTTGGATATGGGGCCATTCCCCAACACTTGGCACCCATCCTGACGGCAATGGGAGCGCGGGTTCTCTATACGGCTCAGTCGCTCAAGTCCGATGCTGTTGCCGATTGGCGCGCGTTGGATGACTTGATCGAGGAAGCAGATATCCTGTCGCTTCATATTCCACAGACCGAGGAAACGACCGGCATTATTTCCCATGAGCGCATGGCGCGCATGAAGAAGGGTGTGGTCTTTATTAATACGGCACGGGGTGGCCTGGTTGACGAAGCAGCCCTTGTGCGGGCGTTGCAGACCGGCCAAATTGGCGCAGCAGGTTTGGATGTCTATGCGGGAGAACCGGTCGACCCTGCGAACCCTTTGTTGGCGATGGATAACGTCATCTGTATGCCGCATATCTCGTGGCTAACGCCGCAGACGCTGGAACGCAGTCTGGATATCGCTGTAGAGAATTGCAGGCGTATAAGGGATGGATTAGAACTGCTGCATCACGTCAACGGATGACAGAGCTTTAAAGGGCTAACCCAGAAATGGGTGGGCCAGGCAGCCAACCGAAGTTGATTACCTGACCCTGGGGTTGTAGACGACATCACATAACGAATAATTTTTGCGCTACTTCATGCGCTTAATGACCTATAGACGGTGGCGTTGGAACTTCGCCTCCACAAATTTCTGAAAAATTATCCATACGCTATTTTGGCACCTGGTTGCACCTCACCATTGATGGATGTGCGTATGACTTTCAGCAGGGTGGCTAGTGAGAATGGCTTGGACAAGAAGGTGAAATTGGAAGACATGGGGCGGGAGGAGTCTGGATACACCTTGGAATAATCAGACATCAGGATCACCGGACAACATGGAAAGCTTGCTAGCGCCTCTTTGGCGATATCCAGGCCGTCTAGGCCCCCGGGCATTGTCATATCAGTCAATAGAAGGTCCAAAGGGCCGTTGTGGGTCTGGATGAGTTCTATGGCTTCCATCCCGTTTTGGGCCTGAAGAGCTTAGTATCCCAGACTTTGAAGTGCGGCACTTATGGTTCTTAAAATTGCTATGTCGTCGTCGACGACAAGTATCGTTTCAGAACCCCCATATGTTTTAATTTGTTGGTGGTCGCCCATGAACAGCATCCTTTCCCCAAGTAGGTGGTGCCACTTCCGGCAAGGCGAATATTTGGTGCCAACACCATCCTGCGCCGCACCCATAGTGGGATGGCTTTGAAAAGGCGCGGTAAAGATTGTGCCGCCGGAAATGGTGACCACAGCTTCAGTAAAGAAGTAGTCGGAACGGCCCGGGGCTACCCTCCATAGAGGTCGAACATTAATTTGTGATGGTATACTCAGCTCAGGGGCGGCCGGCTGGATTTCCGGCCGGCCTCTTGTCATGGATGCAACAGAAAAAGTGCCTATAACAGCCCGGTAAGTGGGGTGCTGCTTAGTCCCCCACGACTAGATTGGTGCCGGTGTTTTCTTTGATCCGTGCGATATGACGGTCAACCTGCCGTACCGACAATGAGAGTTGGCTGGCGATATTTTCCCGGCGCTGGCCTTTTCGGAGAAGCAAGAAAACGTCTCTTTGGCGTTCGGTCAGCCATTTGATCTTGTCTTCCAGTTTGTGGGCGCACCTGAAGCAGACGAGCATGACGGGCACAATGCTGGGCATCGCTTGGGCAGCCAGGCGCATGTCCCCCTTGAAGGATTTGCCGGCCAGAGTGAGTTGCAGGCGTCCTTTTGGATTTTCGTGGCAACTCGCAACGATACCTTCTTCCAACCCATAGTTGGCGGCATCTTGCATCATGGTTTCCTGGCGAGCATTCCAGCGCGGCACCTGCGACCATTCCAGCATGCCTTCTTGTTCCAAGCCAAAAAGGCGCACCGGGTCATCATGGTAATAGTTTTTCTCAACGTAGCGGCGCTGCCAGACTTGCGGAAAATTGGTCTGTACGGTGCCGGAGAATTCCGGGTGGCCGTAAGCGTAGTCCCCTGGCCAATATTGGTAGCCAAAGTACTCAAATCCGCACTGATTGGCAAAGTCGGTGATGACCTCACCGATCTGGCCATAGGTTTCTGCCCGCATTAGGGCCGATAAAGAATCTTCAATTACAATATGCATGGCACTTTTACCTCAATTTGCCAAACCTGAAACATGTGATACAAATAGTTGTGCTTTCGCACTAAGTCTTCCCCGCACAGTTATAGCGCGGGGAAGGTCGTTATTCAAGGCCGTCCGTCAGGCACTCAATTTATCAGCAAGGCTGAAGTCTTGGTTAGTTTCGGTTAGCCGCAGTACACGGTCAGATAGCCCTGTGTCATGGCGGACACGTGCCAGCGTTCGCTGTGAAATATGGTGTTGCATTGCCAGCACTTCTTCTTGCCCCGAGCGTTTTGGTTGTCCTAGCAAGTCAACGACGAGGCCACGACTGAGCCATCGGTCAAGTTCTCGGACATTGACCTGCGCCGTGAGGCCTTTCAGACCGGCGTTGAAGGCTAATTCGTAACCAGACAGGAAAATATGGTTCAGAATTGTCGATCGATTCTGGTGTGGTTCGTCCGGTTTAACGTGCCCCCGGGACCATTCCCAAATTTGGGGGTCATTGGGAACGCCTTTCTCACATAAGTCCGGAAAGATATCCCCCATCATGGTTGGCCCTGTTGTTGGCAGCATCCGCGATGCGCCGACAAGTTGATGCCCCCTGAGCACCAGTAGGTAGATGGTATTGGGCAGGTCATAAGCATCAATCTCTCGCTGGTTTGGGTGGTCCGTACCCGGCACCTCCCAGCCCAGAATGTTGATAAAGACCTCATAGCGCTGTTGAAACATTTTCTCCAGATGGTCGAGATAAAGCACCCGGTTTTCGGGCAGTACGACATGAACTTCATACATATTGGTGTCCTTCTCAGTGTTGTTAGTGGTGTTGTTGACACCAAAACAATGAGAAAAAATGGCAGTTAAACAGACGTATAAATTTGTTAAAAAACGTTAATATAGAACATGACAAGAACAAAATATGGAATAAGTCCTTATAACTGACCTTATAATTAGAGGTTATGAGAATTAATGTCCATCAATACCCCTAATATTCTATCGTTTGGAAAGTGAATTTGATGCCGGGAAAAAGGCATTCAGTACCCGAAATACTAGCAATTCTGACAGAAAAGTCGAGCCGCATCAGTGTGTCGAACTTGTGTGAGAAATATAGCATTAGTGAGCAGACCTATTACCGCTGGAAGGCCAAGTATGGTGACCAGTTGTTGCCTGAATCGGGTGCGCCATCTTTAAGTGGTGCTAACTTGCAGCGTCTAAGGCACTTGGAAGAGGAGAACCGGCGCCTGAAATATTTGCTCGGTGAACTGGTGCTGCAGCAGTCTTACGACACAGTTGGGAACCTGAGCTAAGCGCTGGCTTTAGTCATGTCTCTGCTACACGTGTTGGAAGGACAACCAGAAGCAGCATCTAATGCTCATCAGATGATCAATTGACATTGACTATTATAAAATAACAATTAGCTTGTTTCCCCTAACATTAATAACTTTTCCACTGGGGGTTACAATGAGCGGGCGTCTGAGACGGGCGAAGCTATACGATTCGAATCAGGTAGCTTTATCTGGTCTTCGCCTGGCGGCAGGCAGAAACCAATATACATTGCCATTATCAGATGTACTGAGTTCTTTTGACCATTTGTCGTCCACTTCACTCAAACTTGCACGCGAATATAGAAACGATCTTGTCGCAGCCCGCGTTCAATGTATCGACCTGGAATATCATCGGAGTTGGCGTGATGTCGCAGCCGATGTTGCCGACAGATGTCGACCACTCCTGCAGGAAGCTGACGGTCGCCGAACGGAATGTTATTTCGTACTGCGGTCCAAACTAGGCTTGTCTGCTCATGATTATGACATGACCCAGGCATTGGAGGACTTGTTGGAATATGAACGGGTTAGTGATATTCGCCGGACGATCAACGGGACGGTCGGGTCACAAAAGGTGGCCTGAAGGCGTCGCCGAAACAATGATGGAAAACACGTTTGGCATGATTGCCCTTCCCAAGATGTAATGCAACAACCGTTGTATTAACGCCCTCCTTCTGCCATGATTGCGCCGAGTTTCGTTTGAGGAGGGCGTGACATGTCAGCAGACCAATCCGCTGATTGGGATGACAGTTTCGACGTTATTGTCATAGGCTCCGGCGCTGCAGGGTTGACCGCTGCGGTCGTCGCTGACCGGCAAGGCCTGCGTACCTTGGTCGTTGAGAAAGAAGCGCTATATGGCGGCACAACAGCCTTGTCGGGTGGGGTGGCCTGGGTGCCCAACAATGCCCTCATGCAGAAGGCTGGCCTTCCGGACACACCGGCGGCGGCCCTGACATACCTCGAGCACAATATTGGCAACAGAGTGGCGCACGGCAAGCTCGCAGCCTTTGTAGAGCATGCACCGAAAATGGCTGAATTTCTTCAGGCCCATAGTGAATTGGCATTCAATATTGTTCATGGTTTTCCTGACTACCGGCCGGAAGCGCCGGGCGGTAGCAAGGGCGGTCGATCTATTGATCCCAAGGTAATATCAGGGCGCAAGCTCAAGGACTTTGACCGGTTGCGTCGCTCTGCCACGGGTATGCCGGGTGGGCTTGTTGGCTCTGTGACAGAGATGCGTCGCTTGGCGTTTTTCAAATCCAACCCGATGGGTCTGGCCAAGGTCTGGTCGTTTTTCCCTCGAAACCTTTGGAACAAATTGGCGGGCAGGCAGCACGTTTCGAGCGGTATGGCGTTGATTGCCCGTTTGCGGCTGACCCTGCAAAAACGGGCGGTGCCGCTGTGGCTGGATACGCCGCTGCAGGAACTGATTGTAGAGAACGACACTGTTATGGGCGTGTGTGTGCAGCGCGAAGGAAGGACGAAGAGACTGGCTGCCAGAAAAGGCGTCATCATGGCCGCCGGTGGTTTTGAACGAAACCCGGCGATGCGGCGGCAGTTTTTTGGTGATCAGGGTGGCGACGACTGGAATCAAGGGCAGTTCACATCCGGATCTCCGGGAAATGTAGGTGACGGCATTGAGGCGGGCGCTTCCATTGGTGCAGCGCGTGATCTCATGGATGATATGTGGTGGATGCCGTCTACCATGCCACCGGGGGGTAAACCTGTCATTGTTGTCTTTGAACGTGGTTTGCCGCATATGATGGTTGTCAATGCCAAGGGGCAGCGGTTTGCCAACGAGGCGCGTCCCTACAATGAATTGGGGCGTCTGATTTACGAAGAGCAAGAGCAGCCAGCGCACATAATTTTTGACCAGGAATTTCGCAGCAAATATGCCATTGGCGGGTTGATCCCTGGGGTTCCGGCCAAGAAATTCATTGAAAGTGGCTATTTGAAGCAAGCAGATAGTCTGGAACAGTTGGCCACAATCTCGGGTGTTGACCCTGAAGGACTGCGAGACACCGTGCAACGGTTCAACCGCATGGCGGAGCAGGGACGGGATGAAGATTTTGGCAAGGGCGAAAGTGCCTTTGACCTCTATGCTGGTGACCCTGCACATAGGCCCAACCCTTGTTTGGGCGCGATTGGCAAACCGCCATTTTATGCTCTGCAGATTGCGGCGGGTGATTTGGGAACAAAGGGCGGTTTGCTCACCAATGAGAAAGCGCAGGTGCTGCGTGAAGACGGCTCGGTCATTCCGGGCCTTTACGCAGCGGGGAATAGCTCCGCCAGTGTTATGGGTAATTTTTATCCCGGTGCCGGTGGGACTATCGGTGCGGCGATGACCTATGGCTACATCGCGGCGATGGACGCCTCAGGCAACAACTGATGCCTCGTGTTGTCGATCATGATGCGCGCCGGGCGGAGGTGGCGAAAGTAGCATACGACCTCATTGCTGTAGGTGGGGCCGAGGTCGCGACCATTCGCAAGGTGGCGAGTGCGGCGGGGTACAGTACAACCATCGTGAGCCACTATTTCACGAGCAAGAAGGACCTTCTCCAGGCCGTTATCGATCTGTCTCTGACATTGTCGCAGAACCACGTGCTGGCAGCTTCAACGTCTGGTGATCTGCAGTCGGTGTTGGAAGCAATACTGCCCATATCGGAGGTACAGAAGCAAAATTGGCGCATCTGGTTCGGCTTTTGGGGTGAGGCTGTGTCCGACCATGATTTTCGGGAGCAACAGGGCCGGCAGTCCCGTGATACGCTCGAACTGATGAAAGCCTTCATGTTGCATGCAGGCTATTGCTTGACTGACGAGCCGGAACAAGAGGCAGAAGACCTGGCGAGGAGAACACTCAGTGTTGTTACAGGATTGGCAACTTTGGCGAGTTTTGATCCGGGCTACTGGCCTGCAGAGCGTCAGAAAAAAGTGATAGAAGAGTATGTGGAGACACTGGAAACTCGAAAATAGGGATCGACGCCACCGTGGGGCCGCAGCGGGATTTGGTACGCGTGGCAGTCAGGATTGGTGATGCTTTCCGGATCGATACCCTGGTGTCGTGACCTGCTCAGCATTTGTGAAATGGTGGTCCAAAACGTGCAGGGAAAAGGTGCCGGATATGGTCAACAAAAGTGGAATGGGAATATGAAGGCGGTATTGCTCTCACTTGTGGCGGGGTTGTTTCTTTTATCTGGCGCGCAGGCGGCGGAGCCTGTTGCCCTTCATGTTGCTGTGACCGGGGGTGAGCCCGGCAAAGGCCAGATGATCATCGCCCTGTTCGCGACGAAGAAAGACTACATGAAGAATGCTGTCGCTGAGGCTACGGTACCCGTGGATGAAAGCGCTGCAGCCAGCTATAGCTTTGAGGGCTTGGCGCCGGGGGACCTCGCGATCAGCGTTATCTATGACGAGGACAATGATGGCAAGTTGGACACGGGCTTCATGGGCATTCCCAAGGAGAAGTTCGGTTTTTCTAACAATGCGAAGGGTACAATGGGGCCGCCCTCCTTCAAGAAAGCCAGATTTGACCTTGTTGGCCCCGAGCAGCAGGTCGAGATCAGCCTTTCAAGTGCCCGCTAGTCCGGCAGTTCTTCGCCGCTACCGCCCATTTCGGCGGGAATGTCGTTATATTTAGGCAGGCCGTCTGGCACTGGGGTTATCTTCTCGCCGTAATAAACATGCATGGCGGGCTCGAATGGGAAGTCTGGCAGGACGGAGGCATAGACATCCACCACATCGCCATGGGGGTGGCGCGACATAATATGTCCGCCGCACTTCGTGCAGAATTGCCTCTTGCTGTTCGCCGTTTTGGCATAGGTGGCAACGAGGTCTTCACCCTTGGTGATTGCGACGTTTTCGGTGCTCCAGATGGAGTAGCCATTCATGGGCGAGGCCGACCAGGCGCGACAGTCCTCGCAATGGCAATAACCCATGGCCTGGGCCGGGCCGGTGACGCTGAATTCGACCGCACCGCAAAAGCACTGGCCTTTATATGTCTCGCTCATCAGTTTCCCCCCTTGATGATGTTGCGTTGATGATGCCCTGCTGCCTTGCGTAGCGCAAACATCAAAATCTCCTTCTGTAGGCCAATTATTGTGGTGCCATGGGTGAGGGTGCGGCATCATCTGCACGATATTAAAAGAGGGAACGATTCATGTCCGGGAATACATCCAGCGCACCAAGCTATGCCTGTGGGGTGGCCGACCAGCCGCTTATGTTCGAGACGATCGGTAATGCTTTCGACCGCATGGTGCATACACACCCGGACAGAACCGCTATTGTCTTTCGTCATCAGGATATTCGCTGGTCCTACCGGGAATTCCAAGCCCAGGTGGACGCCTGTGCGGCAGGCCTGCTGGCGTTGGGGCTGGTACCGGGTGACCGGGTCGGTATCTGGGCGCCCAATTGTGCCGAATGGGTCATCACCCAATATGCCACCGCCAAGGCCGGGCTTATTCAGGTGAATATCAACCCCGCTTACCGGCCGCAGGAGCTGGCCTATTGCCTCAATAAAGTAGGCTGTAAGGCGCTGATCACCGCGCCGAAGTTCAAGACCAGCGACTATATCGGCATTATCGATGGCTTGATCCCGGAACTGGCGTCGGCCGAGCCAGGCAAGTTGACCTCTGCAGATTTCCCGGTACTGGAAATCGTTGTGCGCCTGGGTAGTGAAGCTTCCCCTGGCTTCCTGAATTTTGATGATGTCTGCAATCTTGTTGGTGACGCCGAGCGCGCGCGGCTGGCAGAACTCAGCAATGAACTGCAGCCGGATGACCCCATCAATATCCAGTTCACCAGTGGTACGACCGGTTCACCCAAGGGGGCAACGCTCAGCCATTTCAATATCCTGAACAATGCCTGGCTGTCGGGCCTCGGCATGGGCATGTCGGCGGATGATGTGTTGGTCTGTCCGCTGCCGCTATACCATTGCGCGGGCATGGTTGTCTCCAGCCTTACCTGTGTGACCATGGGGGCCACGTGTGTGTACCCCGATGAAGCCTTTGAGCCGACATCGGTGCTGGCCGCCGTTGCGGAAGAAAAAGCCACGGTTCTGGTGGGCGTGCCAACAATGTTCTTGGCGCAACTGGACCACCCTGAATTTGCCAATACGGATGTTTCCAGCCTGCGCACGGGCTTTATCGGCGGGGCGCCTTGTCCCATTGAGCTGATGAAACGCATCCTGACAGATTTTCATATGGCGGGCGTCACGATTGTGTATGGCATGACAGAGACAAGCCCGGTGAGCTTCCAGACGGCGTTGGACGACCCGACGGAAAAACGGGTTGGCACCGTTGGTCGCGTGCACCCGCATGTAGAAGCTCGCGTGGTCGACGACGAAGGCCGCACCGTGCCCCGTGGTGTGCAGGGCGAAGTCCTCGTGCGTGGCTATCTGGTAATGCCCGGCTATTGGGAAGACACCGAGAAAACCGCCGAGGCCATTGATAGCGCCGGCTGGATGCATACAGGGGACCTAGGCGTGATGGACGACGAAGGCTATCTGAATATCACGGGCCGGGCGAAGGACATGCTTATTCGGGGTGGTGAAAATATCTATCCGCGTGAGGTGGAAGAATTCCTCTATACCCACCCGGATATTCAAGAGGTGCAGGTCTTTGGGATCCCTGACCACAAAATGGGAGAAGAAGTCTGCGCCTGGGTGCAAAAGCGCCCGGGTAGTGACCTGACAGACGAAGACATCCACACATACTGTCAGGGTGAATTATCGCATTTCAAGATCCCGCGCTTTATCCGTTTTGTCGACGAATACCCCATGACGGTGAGCGGCAAGATACAGAAATTCGCCATGCGCGATGTGATGATCAACGAGCTGGGCCTGGAGGTTGAAGCCACAGCATAGTCTAGTCGGCGGATACGCAGCCCCTAAACCTTGCTGCTGGCCTCAAAAGGTGCCGGAACGGTAGAACCAACTGCCCCAGGCGGTCAGAGGGAAATGCCAAGCGTAATTTTGTTTTTAGAGCAAGAAGACATCGTCAATCAGGTCGAGGTAGTCGCTGATTTCGGGGTATTCCGGCATGGCATGATCTGGTGCACCAGGTGGCATGCCTGCTTCTTCCTGGGGTAGGAGTTCTTGTTTCAGCACCAGCAGGCCATCCGTCTTGCCTTGCTCAAAATGCAGTTCACTATCCTGTAACTGTATTCTGTAGGGCTCAATTGATGCTGGTGCCAGGGGCGTTGAACTGACAACGACAGGCCCACCTGCCAACAGGGCTTCCAGCCCGGTAAAGTCGGTGGTTAACCCACTATCACCCACCTGAAAGTCATAGGCCTCAGCATTGTCGATGGCGATGATCGCGCCATTGTCGAGGGTCAGTTCTTACTGGAAGCTGGCATTCATGGCGCCAGAGGTGATGTTTAACCCGTCTGCCAGCACAATGGTGTTGTCACCGCGCAGGTCGAAGATGCGCGCATCCCCTGTCTGGCTGTCGGTGATGATGTAGGTGTCGTTGCTGGTGGAGCCAGCGGCATTCACAAACACATTGTGCCCCAGGGCAATGGTGTTGTCCCCACTGTCGCCGGTGGCGGGAACAAAGACGGCAGATTGGTCTATCGGCGTGCCATGGACAGCCGCTGCACTTGTACCCACTTTGGGACTGCCCGCAATAGCGGTCTTGAAGTCCTGACTGGCTTGGCTGTTGCTGATACGCTCGACGGCGGTGACGGTGAGGATATTCTTGATGGTGGTGTTGGTGACGATACCCTGACCGGTGGGGCTGACTCTGATGTTTTTGTCTACCGATATGATAGCACCAATACGCCAACCAATGATCCGAACTGGGATCATGTTGACGGCCATGACATCATCCTCGACTTCAGTGTGGATGATGGTGACAAGCTGCATCTGATTGATATCAACGGCACGCTGAACAACCTGGCTGACCTGGAAGTAGCTTGGGATGATGGCCGGTTTGATGTGATCGTAACGGGTGCCGGCATCAATATCCTGGCTGGTTCTCACGTTGGGGATCCGTCAATTGGTGAAGCCGGCGACAGCGCTATTGAGATCCGCGGAATCACCACGCTTATCGCCACTTTTGATGACTTCGTCAATGCACTGGGTGGTGAAGACGCCTTTATCTTTGGATAGGCTGTTTCATCGTTGAAAAGATTGGGTGTGGTCGGGGTTCAAGAGTCTCGGCCACACGCTCTTTCAGATGATCGCTCCAGAGCGAACAATGTCCCAACAAAAAAAGGCCTCCGCTTGTGCGGGGCCTTTTTGTGGTGCCCAGGGGCGGATTCGAACCACCGACACGCGGATTTTCAATCCGCTGCTCTACCAACTGAGCTACCTGGGCATCTCGTCTCAACGACGTTAGGAAGCCGGTTTATAAGGAATATCGTTGGCCCTGTCCATGCGGAAAATGGGTAAATATCCGTATGTTTCTTGGGCCAAGCTACATGTCGCGATTAGTCTGTAAAATCATCCTCTTCTGAGGTGGACGGACTATCGCTGCCCTCAATCACATAAGACTCGTTCAACCATCGACCCAGGTCGATATCGGCGCATCTTTTGGAACAAAACGGGTGATACTTTTTGTCTTCCGGTTCCTTGCAGATCGGGCAGCAGCGCTTGGGGTTTTCCGGCTGCATAGACTTTGGCTCAGCATTCATCGCTTGGGTCTCTCGTCACTCGGCGTTGGGCGCATCGGCATAGAGGTCGAATTCATCGACGGCCATATCGTCGTCGGCCTTGGCTTCCATGGCGCGGCTGGTCTGGGTGGTGAGGTCCACGAGCGGCCCGTTGTTCAGCCACTTCACCACAGCCGGGTGGGCGGCAATGCGAATAGTGCCAGTGGGGGTGCATTCCGTCTCTAGTGTGGCCAGGCGTAAGATATCCAGTCCGGTAGAGGGTACAGAGCGCACTCGCCCTTCGCGCGTTTGCCGTTGGCCTGCCAGCAGGTCGGGCAAGGACCGGCGGGTGCGGCGGCGGGTAATCTCCATCAGACCCAGGCGACTCCAACCCATAATCTGGTGCGGCGCCTTGTCAGTGGCCATGGCCTCTTCCATCGCATCGGCAACGGCCTGGCGATTTTCCTGCTCATGCATGTTGATGAAGTCGATGACCACCTGGCCGCCAATATCACGCAGCCGCAATTGCCTGGCAATGATAGGCACTGCGGCCAAATTGCTCTTGAGAGCCACGTCTTCACGGTTGCCTTCCCGCCGAAAACCGCCGGAATTTACATCAACTGCCGTCAGCGCCTCTGTCTGTTCAATGCTGACCCAGCCTCGCGTGGGCAGCTCTAGCCGGACTTCGAGCGCTTCATCAATGGCCGCTTCAACGCCATATTCTTCGAACAGCAATTCAGCGCCAGTATACACTTCAATGCGGTCTGACAGGTCTGGCATTTGCTGATCGATATAGTTTTTCACCGCGGCATGCAACTCGTGGCCATGCACGCGGATATGGTCGACCTCCGGCATAGCCCAGTCTCGCAGGGCGCGCAGGCGTGGTGGCAGGTCTTCGTAAATGCAGACAGGGTCGCCACCGGTTGGGGCAGGAATGTAGGCTTCTTGCCACGCATTGGCCAGTTGCTCTGCTTCATGGGTCAATACGTCGAGATCAGCACCATTTGCGACGGTGCGGACGATAAAGCCGCCATCGCAGTCGACCTTGTCGACCACTTCCTGCATGGCCTGTTCCAGCCGGCTGCGTTCATCATCATTCTGGATGCGCGACGAAATGGAAATCCCGGCGCGCAGCGGCTGATAGACGAGAAAGCGCCCGGCCAGAGAAGGGCTGGCGGTAACGCGCGGCCCCTTGTCGCTCACGCTATCCTTGGTGACTTGGACTAGCACCCATTGTCCTTCGTGAATAAAGGTCTCCAACCGCGGTGGGCGTTTGTGGCTGCCGTCGGGATAGAGCGCCTGGGAATCCCGAACGGACAGAAAGGCCTGTGGGCCATTATTCAGGGTAATGAAGGCGGCCTGAAGAGACGGGACCACAGAGTCGGCCCGGCCCCAATAAATATTGCCGATCAGGCTGTGTTGGCTGTTGCGGTCGATGTCGACTTCAACGACAGCCCCGTCTTCCACCAGTGCGACGCGGCATTCACCCGGAATGTCGTCGATCAAAAGTTCCTGGCGCATGTAAAATCCCCTATCGCAGCCCCTTTGCGGGTTCATAATCGGCACTTGCGAGCAGGGATGCAACCTCGAAGAGGGGTAATCCCACTACACTGGAATAGGACCCCTGTATCTGGCGGATGAAAATAGCAGCCAGACCCTGAATGGCATAGCCGCCTGCCTTGCCGCGCCATTCACGGCTGGCCAGGTAAGTTGCTATTTCGTTTTCCGATAGTGCCTTGAAGATGACAGTCGACTGCACCAGACGATCATGCTGTGTACCGTCCGGCCTTATCAGGGTTACGCCGGTATAGACCCGGTGCCGCCTGCCTGACAGAAGCTTCAGGCAATCCCGTGCGTCATCTTCGGTTTCGGCTTTGGGTAAAATGCGACGACCACAGGCAACCACTGTGTCTGCAGCCAGCACCAAATCATCCGGGTAGTCTTGCGCGACAACACGCGCCTTACCCGCCGCCAGCCGTTTGGCCAGTTGGCGGGGCAGTTCGTCTTTTTGGGGTGTTTCGTCAATGTCGGCCGGGGCGCAAATGGCTGGGTCCAGCCCCACCTGTTGCAACAATGCGAGCCGGGGCGGTGACGCGCTGGCCAAAATCAGACGGGGCGTCTCATCCCTGTTGCCCGGCGCTGACATGTCGCAGTTCGCTACTTATAGCGGTAGGTGATACGCCCTTTGGTCAGGTCGTAAGGAGTCATTTCCACGAGGACATTGTCCCCCTGCAGCACGCGAATGCGGTGTTTACGCATTTTACCTGCAGCGTGCGCTAGCACTTCGTGGTCATTTTCGAGCTTCACCCGAAACATGGCGTTGGGCAAAAGCTCCACCACTGTGCCTGGGAATTCTAACAGTTCTTCTTTAGCCATGGATAATCCGTGGGCTCCAATTCGTGATATGGTGGCGTATCAATGATGCAAAAACGTCCAATTATCAAGGTTTTTTAGGGTTTACCCGGGCGAGCAGCGACGGTTGATGTCCGTCGCTTGGGCGTTAATGCGATCAATGGTGGCATTCAGGGCATTAGGGTCCAGCCCGTAGCGGTCCATGATGCGGATGATAATGGGCATCTCCGGGTTCGGGTCCACGCCGGTGATGATCAGTTCTTCGAAGACGGCATAATCTGTCTCATTCAGCCGGTCCTTCAGCTGGTTGCGGGTGCAGGTGCAAAAGGCAATCGGCTCGCCATCTTTGATGCAGGCTTCAATGATGGGGTCTTGCGGCATCGGTTCGCACGCCCCAAGTAAGCCTGCCAATAAGACGAACCCCCACATTGTGGCAAATGGTCGTCGTGCTGTCCTGATGACCCTTCCAATCATGGTCAAACGGTAAAAGGGAAGGACAGCGCTGCCAAGACCTTTGTGGGTTGCCCCTTAATGGCCTTCAATAGCTTTGTGCCCGGGACCGGGGAAACAACTGCTCGATATTTTGCTGTAGCGTCTCCCGCACATCGCGGAAAGCATCGAGGATCATGGTGCGGTTGCCATGGGCCAGAGATGGGTCCTGTGTTGGCCAGAAGATCGCCTCACACTGGCCGTTGCGGGTCAGCTCCACCCCATGGTGCTGGGCCTCTGGTGTCAGGGAGATAATCAGATCGCACGGGTTGTCTGGCAAGTCGGGGAAATTACGCGGCACATGGCCTGAAATATCCAACCCCAATTTAGCCATGCAGGCGACGGCGAAGGGGTTCACTTCTTGCGCTCGCACCCCGACGGACGAAAACTGCACTTGCTTGCCCAGCAGGTGGTTGCCTATCGCGGCCGCCATGGGGGAGCGGATCGAATTATGGGTGCAGGCAAAGATCACACGGTTCGGCAACGGTGCCAGGGATATGATCTGCGCCATCTGCCTTACCCCCGAATATGCAAAACGCAAATTAGTGTGAACAGGCGGCGGGCGGTGTTGCCGTCCATCTCTACCTGTTCTGCCAGCCGCTTGCGCAGCATTTCCGAGCCTTCATTGTGGAGGCCGCGCCGCCCCATATCGATGGCCTCGATCTGCGACGGGGAGGCGTGCTTAATGGCGTCGAAATAGCTTTCGCAGACTAGGAAGTAGTCTTTGATCAAACGCCGGAAGGGCCGTAATTCAAGTTTCAGCTTTTTCAGGGGGGCTTGGGCTGCATCGCGCAGGTTCATGACCAGGCGATTTTCTTCCAGCGACAGCACGAGATCATAAGGCCCGGCGGGGCCGTCTGCCAGGGTGAAGCTGTTGCCTTCCAGCAGGTCGAAAATGGCAACCTTGCGCTCATGCTCTATATCCGCATTGCGGCGCACAATGGTGCGCTCGTCGAGCGAAATCTGGATGATATCTGTCTGGGACATAGCCCACCCTTGCCTGCATGCGGTCGTGGTAATTTATTGATACCGCATTGGCATTGCTGCCTTCAAGGTGGGGTTGGGGTGCTGGGATTCAATCGCGTTTGGCGGCATACTGCCTTGGCTGGATGGAGCAGAAAGAAAGCATTTGTCAGAAACTACCATGCGGTCATTGATCTCGCGCTGAGCTGATTGGTGTTTGTCGAGAAGAATTACAGATTGGCATAGTCAGATGGATAATGGTGTTAGGCCTGATGCAACAGTTCTTGAAAATCTGTGTAAAGAGCTGGCTGCCGATCAAATGTACGTAGACATAGACTCTGAGGAGCAGTGCTGGCTTCGGTCGAGCACTAGGGAGCCTTGGTGCCAAATACTAGCCATACAGGGGTCGGTGCAGTTACGTAGTGTACTGATTGAAGAGCTCCATGAGCTGGCCCAAGGCGTGCGAAATAATTTGTCAAGGTTCATAGCGGAACAAAACAGCCGCTTCTTTCTTTGTAAGTTTGCCATTAACCAGCACAACCAATTGTTATTAGTCAGCGACGTATACTCGGAGAATTTCACGGCCCAATATGTGAAACTGGAAATTCAGCAGTTGGAATTCGTTGGCGGAATATACAAAGCAATACTACTGGAAATTTGCGAGGGTGCTGCATTACCAACTTTTGATCAGATCGATGCGATTTTCTTATCCTCAAATAACCAATAAGGCCCGGGTAAAGTGCTCTGCGTATCCATGCGATTGATGCGCGACGTATAAGTCGTATTCTATCTCCTGGCCGCCGGGGTCAGCTTCAGGAAAAAGGTCACGACGGCGGCGATGACCAGCATGCCGGTTAGAATGTTCAGCGCCAGGTCATAGGTGCCGGTGGCGTCATAGATGTAGCCGTTCATCGGCGGGCCAAACAGGCCGATGCCCATGGTGAACGGGCTGGTCAGCCCCATCACCCGGCTGAAGGCTGCCTGGCCGAAGTGAATGGCGATCGTTGCCCCGATCAACCGCGTAAACCCGCCGGAGGACAGCCCTACCATCGCGCTGATGACGAGCAGGCCTGCGTAGCCCGGGTTCATGGTCAACAGCACTGTTGGCAGCCCCAGCAGCAGAATGGCGATCCAGATCAGGTAACGCATATCGACCCGATCTGCTGCGGGCCCCATGCATAATTTACCGACAATGCCGCCGGCCGCAAGAACGGTGATCATCACCGAAGCGCGGGTAACATCAATGCCGGCATCCAGCGCGTACGGCACCAGATTGGGCATCAGCCCCATAAAGGCCATCATCATCAGGCCCAGACTGACGCAAAGAACCCAGAACAGGCGTTCGCGCAGGATTTCCTCCGTCGTCCATTGCTGCGGGGTTTGGGGTGTCGCGATGGTGTGCTCTTCATGGTTCACCCGGGCAGGTGGTTCCGGATCGACACCCTTGTCTTCCGGGCTGTTATGGATGAACCATAGGGCCGGCGGGATGATCGCCACCAGGGTGAGCGCGGCGAGATACAGATGTGCCTCACGCCAGCCATATTCCAGCAGCAGCCAGGCCATCAGCACCGGCAGCAACAGCCCGCCAATGGCCGAAATACCAATGGCAAGACCCCGGCTGCGGTCGAACCAATTGGCCATCAGTGTCGAGGCCGACAGCGGTCCAACAAGCACCACAACAATGGAAAACACGAGCATGTACATGGCAAGCACGAACAGAAAACCGGTCGCAAAGGAAACGGCGACCAGGCCAGCGGCCATCAGGACAGCACCCAGCACCACCAACCAGCGAATGGGGTAGCGGGCCAGCGCATGGCCAATGAGGGGAGAGGCCAGCGCGCTGGCAATATTCATCAATGTCACACCGAACATGATTTCGCCGCGTGAGGCGCCGAATTCTTGCGACCACGGTTCAACCCACAGGCCAAAGCCATAGACGATAACGCCAAAAGCCGCGGCCTGGATCACCAAGGTCACACCTACAATGTTCCAGCCATAATACCAGGTACCAAGGCGGGGCTTTGAATGCGTTGTCATGAATGGCCTCCAGACCAATGGGTGCGGCACAAGATAGGTTTAGCCTATCCTTTGCCCGCATCATTGTTGGGGTCCAAATGCGCGATGCCCAGGGCTTCCAGTAAATCCGCCTGAATACTTTCGACAGCATCATTAAAGGCGCGGACGCCGAAGTCGGCGCCAGAGACCGTGCGCAGGGGCCTCGCGCCGAACGGCATGGCGATCAGCTTGCTTACATCGTTCACTACCTGCATCGGGTCGGCGGCAGTGTCGGCATTCTCGACCATAAAGCCGCTGAACGCGCCTTCTACTTCCGTGGGCATGGTGGCCATGGGGCCGTAAGACGCGGTGAGGTCTTCATCTGCCGGGGTAGCGGACTTTTCCAACAGCTCGGTTTTTACCGGGCCGGGTTCCACAATCACGCTGTCGATGCTCAGTGCGCCCAGCTCGTATCGATAGCCTTCTGCAAAGGCTTCCACCGCGAATTTGGAAGCCGTTTAGGTTGGAAAGCCGGGGAAGACCAACCGGCCTGTTAGCGATGAAATGGTGATGATCAAGCCGTCGCCCCGGTCGCGCATGTCAGGCAGCACGGCCTTGAACATGCGGGCAATGCCGAAATAATTCACATTCATTTCGTGCTGCAGTTCTTCAATGGAAAACGCTTCGATCAACCCGCTATGGACGACGCGGCATTGTTGATCAGCACATCGACCTGCAGGCCTTGTGCGCTGATCTGTTTCATCGCTGTATCGACAGAATCCTTACTGGCGACGTCCAATTCGACGACCGTGATCTTGTCGCTATGGGCCTTGAGTTCAGCAGCGGGTGTTGCGTTGCGGCCTGTGACATTGCGCATAGTGGCGATGACGTTGTGGCCGTGATCTGCCAGCGCCTGCGCCATTAAATAGCCCAGCCCGGTGCTCGCGCCCGTGATCAGGATTGTCTGGCTCATGATGTCAGCGCCTCCACCGGAATCAGGTCTGCGCCCGCGAAGTTGCTTGTGCCGAAAATCTCGCGCACTTCGTTTCTGTAGACCGCAAAGTCACCGCGCACAATCAGCCATACACTGAACATTTTCTCGCCACCCATCTCGACCTCGAAGGGCGAAAATCCAATGGGCATGATGTCGAACGAAGCGTCGCGCAGGCCTGGCAGGCGTTTCTCCACATAGGCCAGATAGTCCTTATAGTCTTCGACTCGGATCATGTCGAAATAGCCGATTTTGTGGTCATCAGCATGGCCGCCTGTGTCACCCAGGCGCTTGAGTATTTCACTGGGTAAAAGCCCAGCCGTCCAGCGCGGGTTGATCTCGGTCACGATGATCTCGCCATCATGGCCAATGAAGTAGTCGATCCCCATATTGCTGCCTTCGGCCGTGCCGTAACCGAAGGAACGCGCATACTCACCGACATTGAGCAGGATGGCTTCTTGCTCAGGCGTCAGGGGCGATCGCGGCGGGAAGTGGTTGCCCACCCAATTGCCGTCATGGATCAGGATATGGCGGGTATTGTCGAGGGTGATGCTGTCGTCCGAAACCAAGAGATCAACCGTCCATTCATCAAAATGGCTGAGGTCGAGCTTCTGTTGCAGCACCAGGCCGGCGGCGTCCGGGTAGACCTCATCGAGAATGTTCTGAGCCTCCGCAACACTGCTAACGGAGAGCACATTGCGGCCGCCGGGCATGCCGTCTAGCTTCATCATGATGTTGCCATTGTGGCGCTGGAATAATGCTTCAGCCTCTGCATTGCCCGTCAGCGGCGGTACAACGGCCAGGCTTTCCGGCACCGGTATGCCGAAGCCAGGCGCGTTCTGGGCGAAATGAACCTTGGAGTTCAGCTTCAGGATCATCTCAATAGCGTCTTGATTATCGTGGATCACCTCGTTGGAGCGGCTGACCATCAGGAAGTCGACAATATCCACATCAGGGATCTTTTTGGCGATGTCTTCGTAGAAGCTATCGACCGGGGCGGGGATCAGGTGGTCCATCGGTACGACGGTGAGGCCAACTTGTTGCATCATGGCATTGTAGCGGTGCAGCAGGGTTTTGAAGGGCTCCGCCTCTACCCCGCCAAACATGGCGATATAGTCTTCCGGCTTGGAGATGCCCATCAGGCAGACCTGCAGCATGGAAACCAGCGTGCACATCTCGTAGTGGTCGGCCTGCTGCTTAGGCGTCAGATTGTTCATGTCGAAATAAAGCGGGACGTCGTCAGACGACAAAACATGCAGCGCGGGCACTTTCAGGCCCGGCGAAAAAGAACCAAACTTCATTTGCCTTCCCTTTGTCTTTCGGCATGCCGATGGCATATGAGCCGTGGCTACCCCTCCCAAGCCCTGACTATCAGACGGTTGGGCAGTTGAGGCAAGGGGATGGTTGAGCTTAATGACGAAAATGAGAGTGACGGCTAGTCCAACAGGCTCTCTACTGCCTCGGCGTAGCGGCTGATTGGGTGATTGTCCCGAACACTTTCGAAGGCAGCAGTGCCCAGGCGTTGACGCAGCGCGGCATCATTCACGAGGTCCAGGAATTTTGCGTTGAAGTCCTGAAAACTCTGTTCTTCAAACAGCATGCCATTGTTGCCATGCTGAATAGCGCAGGCAACGCCGGAGCTGTCTGCGCAAAGCACGGCACAGCCTGACGCCATGGCTTCCAGAACGGAAATGCCATATTGCTCTCTCGCTGTTGCCAGCACGAATATATCTGCCTTCCGATAGAGCTGGCGCAGCGCGTAATAGTCCATATCCACATGAACTTCCATGTCGTGAAATTCCGACCGGTTGATGCGATCGATCAGCTCTTCATAATAGTCTGCAGAACGGTTTGATGCGGCGGTTTGGGGGTCGAAGCCTTCCCCAACAAAGATGACCTTCGCCGGTTTCTCGACATTTTCCAGTGCATCTAGCAACCATGTATGTCGTTTGCGTGCCATTGATAATTTGCCGACAAAAAGGATCGTAAGGTCTACGCCATTACTATCTTGTGCGTCCTCGTCAGCATTTGTATGCATGGGAAAAGGGTAGGGGCGCGTCCACAAACAGGGGCGTTCGCCTTGTCGTCCTGTATTCGGCGACATGCGCCAAAGGGCGCCCCGGCGCAGCACGCGTGAAGCCGTGAGTGCGATGTCTTTCAGTAGCGCCCGGAGGCCGTCCGGCCGCGTTGACGAAGACTGGTCATATTGGACGACTTTGCAGCCTTGCCGCCGGGCAAACCAAGCTAATGTGTCATGGCCATGTTCTTCTGGCCGACAAAGCACCAGATTTGGCCGCATGTCACGGATCAGGTCTTTAGCGTCATCCTGTGTGAAGTTGTCACCAAGGATATGGGGTATCAGGAAGGTGTAATCTTCAACTGATTCCCGCCGCAGGCAAATCATGGCGACCGAATGGCCGGCCTGCTGCAGGCCTTCCACTATGGCAATCATATTGGTGTGATAGCGCGGAACAAGGAAGAGAACCTTCATTGCACCGCGCCGTGCCGTCTTAGGAATTCCGCCGGATCGACATGGACAAGGCGTGGGCGTCCAGCCCTTCCAGTTCGGCCAGTCGCTCGGCATCTGGGGCCAGTTGTGCCATGCTTTCCGGTGTTGCCTGAATGAGCGATGTGCGCTTGATGAAGTCAAACACCGACAGGCCAGAGGCAAAACGGGCACTGCGCGCTGTGGGCAGCACGTGGTTTGGCCCGGCGATATAGTCGCCAACGGCCTCCGGCGTATAGCGGCCCAGGAAGATTGCCCCCGCGTGGCGGATTTGTGATGCCAGCCCATCCGGGTCGGCGACAGCTAACTCCAGGTGTTCTGCCGCAATGGCATTGGCTGGCTCTATCGCGTCTTGCAGTGTGGGCACGACGATAATGGCGCCATTATCCTGCCAGGACTGTCGGGCAATCTCTGCACGAGGCAGGGTCGACAGGTGCCCTTCAACAGCATTGGCAACGGCCTCGGCAAAACCGGCGTCATCGGTAATCAGGATCGACTGGGCAGCGACGTCATGTTCGGCCTGCGACAACAAGTCTGCCGCAATCCAGGCCGGGTCATTCTCGCCATCGGCAATGACAAGAATTTCAGAGGGGCCGGCGATCATGTCGATGCCAACCGTGCCAAAGACCTGCCGCTTGGCGGCGGCGACCCAGGCATTGCCGGGGCCAACGATCTTATCTACGGGTGCAATGCTTTGCGTGCCATAGGCAAGGGCCGCCACAGCCTGTGCGCCACCGACCTTGTATATCTCGCCAACGCCTGCGGTGCTGGCGGCGGCCAGCACCATCGGGTTCAAATAACCCTGCGGGGCGGGGACGACCATAGAGATGTGCGGCACACCTGCGACTTTGGCAGGCATGGCGTTCATCAACACAGAGCTGGGATAGGCTGCCGTACCACCGGGCACGTAAAGCCCTACAGAATCCAGTGGCGTCCAGCGATACCCGAGCTTTGTGCCCGTCTCATCAGTGTAAAGCAGGTCATCCGGCATCTGTTTTTCGTGGAATGTCCGAATGCGCTCGGCAGCATGGCTCAGGGCCTGCAAAGCCTCATTGTCGCAGTGTTCACGTGCCTGCAGGATTTCTTCAGGCTTAACGCGGATGGTGTTTTCATCCAACACCACCTGATCATAGGTGGCGGTCAGCCGGAACAGGGCGTCATCACCCGTTGCACGCACATCGGCAATGATGGCGGCAACATCGGCAGAGACATCGGCATCCGTTTCCCGCTTCATCGACAGCAGGCGCGCAAAAGCATCCGCAAAGCCGGGGCTGCTTGCGTCAAGCCGCATGGGGCCGGTGCCTGCCATATTGCCGCCCGTCATGTCAGGCGGCGTTGGCATTCATGGCCTCTTCAAATTTGCCGATCCAGGCGCTCACTTCCGTGGGCCGGGTCTTGAATGCACCGCGGTTCACAATGAAGCGCGAGGTAATGTCCATGATCTGTTCAACTTCAACCAGGCCATTGGCGCGCAAAGTGTCGCCAGTGCTGACAAGGTCAACAATGCGGCGGCATAGGCCCAGCGTGGGGGCCAGTTCCATGGCACCGTTCAACTTGATACATTCAGCCTGCACGCCCCGGTCGGCGAAGTAGCGGCTGGTAATGGCCGGGTATTTGGTGGCCACGCGTACGTGGCTCCACTTCTTGGGGTCGTCTGTTTTGGAAAGCTCGACGGGCTCGGCAATCGACATGCGGCAGTGGCCGATGTCGAGGTCCAGCGGCGCATAGATTTCGTCATAGCCGAATTCCAGCAACACATCGTTACCGCAAATACCCATATGCGCACCGGCAAAGGCGACGAAAGTGGCCACATCAAAACTGCGCACCCGGATGATCTTCACCCCCGGGTGGTTCGTGTTGAAGGTCAGCTGCCTGGCGCTGCTGTCGTTAAATGCGGCTTCTGGCTCGATTCCCACGGCGTCGAGCAGCGGGCGAACTTCCTTCAAAATGCGGCCCTTTGGCAGGGCGAGAATAAGCGGGTTATCAGCGCTCACGGTCTTTGCTTTCTGCAGGTTCATGGTTGAACGGGCATGGTGTAGTCCCCCAGCGCGCTGAAATCAATGCCTGGCTTGGTAAAAAGGGGGTTCCAATTCCTTGCCTGTTGGTCCGGAATGGCGCTTGCTGTGGCACGGCATAGCTTTTAAGATCAGCGCTGACTTTAACCAGGAGTGGAGCCCGCCTTCCAGGCGGCCCAAGGGAGACCCGTTAAACATGGGAAATCAGATTGCAGTTCAGGAAGGCTTGTTCACATGGCCTTCTGACAACCCTCAACTGATCGGCCGCAAGGAATTGTCGACCGGTCGTATCTATTTTCCGGCCATCCACAATTATGTCAGCGATGAAGATTCAGAAGAAGTTCTTCTGAGCACCCGCGGCACGCTGTGGACATGGACGGTACAGGGCTTTTTGCCCAAGAACCCGCCCTATAGGGGCACAGAATCAGTTGCGGAATTCGAGCCTTATGGCGTCGGTTACGTAGAGCTGCCGGGCGAAGTGATCGTCGAAACCCGGCTGACAACCGCCAATCCTGACGAGCTGGAGATCGGTATGGAAATGGAATTGGTGATCGAGAAATTCATGGACGATGAAGAAGGCAACGAAATCATGATGTTCGCCTTCAAACCGGCAAAGGACTAGGGGAAGAACCATGACTGAAGTTTGTATTGTAGGCATTGGTATCCACAAATTTGGTCGCACCGACGGCATGTCCGGCATGCAGCAAGGCGCTCACGCTGTTCGTGAAGCACTCAGCGACGCATCTATTGAATGGAATGACGTCCAGTTTGCCTTTGGTGGTTCTGCTGCCGCTGGTAACGCTGATGCGCTCGTCAACGAATTGGGCCTCACCGGCGTTCAGTTCATGAACGTATCCAACGGCTGTGCCACTGGTGGCTCGGCTCTGTTGTCGGCTTATTCGGCGATTAAGTCCGGCCAGTACGACCTTGGCCTGGCTGTTGGCTTTGACAAGCACCCTCGCGGTGCCTTTAACGCTGACCCACGCGCCTCTGGCCTGGAAACATGGTATGGCGACATCGGCCTGATGATCACCACCCAGTTTTTTGGCATGAAGATCCAGAAATACATGCACGACCATGGCATTGCGCCAGAAGTGCTTGGCAAGGTTGCACAGAAGGCGTTCCACAATGGTTCACTGAACCCGAATGCCTGGCGTCGTGATGAAGTCGACATGGACACCATCATGAATTCCGACATGCTGGCCAATCCGCTGACCAAGTTCATGTTCTGCTCACCGGCTGAAGGTGGTGTGGCGCTGATCCTGGCTTCCGACAAGGTGGCCCGTAAATATACGAACCGTCCGGTTTACCTGCGTGCGGCAACCATGCGCACACGCCATTACGGCTCGTTTGAAGTGTTCAGTCCGTATCAGGCGCTGCAGCGTGCAGATGCCCCGACGGTCTTTGCCTCACAGGCTGCCTATGAAATGGCAGGTATGGGTCCAGAAGACATGGACGTAATCCAGATCCAGGATACTGAATCTGGTGCCGAAATCATGCACATGGCTGAAAACGGCTTCTGTGCTGATGGTGATCAGGAAAAACTGATTATGGAAGGCCATACGGCAATTGATGGCTCCATGCCGATCAATACCGACGGTGGTTGCCTTGCTAATGGCGAGCCGATCGGTGCCTCCGGCCTGCGTCAGGTTTACGAAGTTGTTGCACAGCTTCGTGGTGAATGTGGCGACCGTCAGGTTCCGAATGACCCGAAGACCGGCTACACCCACGTTTATGGTGCACCTGGGCTGTCTGCCTGCACGATCTTGCAGTTGTAATCAGCACTGCAGTAACGACATTGAACCCGGGTGGGCGGCTACCCGGGTTTTTTTACGCCTATGAAGTATGGGCGACAACGAAGCTGTAATCGCCCAGGTCGTGGTCATATCGCTGGCGGATGGCTCTCCACGCGCCAGAATCAATATCTGCGCGAAGTTTTGCCAACCCGGCTTCTATCTCTTCCCGGTGGCCAAGATTGCTGAACAGGGAAATGCCATCAAGAATGCCCTCTTCAAAGTAAATCTCCGGGTTGTCTTTACCAACATAGGCAAATTTGTCGACGAGGTTTTCCGGGACATTCCAGGGAATGAATTCAACGCTAGTAAAACCCGCAGCTTCCAGCGCTTCTGAAACTGCCTGTGTCGTGGGGTCCTGCACCAAAGCCCGTTCCAGGGCTTGGGGAAAATAGTGCCCTAGCCAATAGCCCTTCGTCTGTTCTGCAATGGCTGTGAACAAGACGAACCGGTCGCCATGCAGCACGCGGCGCACCTCCTTGAAGGCAGTGACAAGGTCCGGGAAATGGTGAATGGCCAGCGTACACATCACCCGGTCGACGCTGTTATCAGGCAGCGGAATGCTTTCCACAGATGCCTTTAGCAGGGGCAGGTTCGGGTGTTTCCCCCTGGCCCTAGCCAGCATGGTTGCAGAGACATACAACCCCGTCATATCGAGCCCCCGGCTGGCCAACATACCTGTGTAATTCGCCGTGCCGCAGCCGATATCAAGGATGCGCTCACCGCCCTGCAGGTCCATCAGCTCAATTAGCTGATCTGCAATGCGCGGGTCGGGCTGTCGGGACGTATCGTAGCCAATGCCGATTTTGTCGTAGAGCGCTGTTGTTGATGGCATCAGGCTTTCACCGAAATGATCAACCTTTGGGAACGGCTCGTAAAAATGATGCAGCAGGGCCTTCCAGCGTCCATAGCGCTCAGATTTTCGGAAGCCGTCTTCGTGGTCGGCAACGCTGTCCCACCCCACCAGCAGCATATACTGCCCGGGCTGGTTCAAATTGGGTCGTACTTCAATGCCACGAAACCCCGGTGAGGCTGCGATCAGCGGTTTGGCCTTTTTCATGGCCACTTCAAAGGCGGCTTCTTCGCCGGGGCGGATGTTTAGTATGGCCGTCTCTAGAATCATTGCATGTCTTGCTAGTCAATTGCCTCTGTCCCCATCCTGCCATAAGCTCGCGGGGAACAGTTAATCAAACCAGTTGCGAAATCAGAGGGAAGCTCATGTCGTTCGAAACCATCAAATATGAAGTCCATGGCTCTGTGGGGATTATCACGCTTAATCGCCCGGAGAAGCTCAATGCCTGGCTGCCGAAAATGGCAGCTGAGAAAATCGATGCGCTCCATATGGCAAACAACGACCCTAATGTCGGCGCTGTGATCATCACCGGTGAAGGCCGTGCCTTCTGCGCCGGTGCGGACATCAAGCAGGCCTTCGCCGCCGATCTGGAAGCCACTGAAAAAGGTGAGGCAACCCGCCCGCGCTCCCGCGAACAGGCCGCAGGTGTCGACTGGGTCGGCGAAGTGCGCCGGGCCAAGCCGGTAATTGCAGCGATCAATGGTATTGCTGTTGGTGTTGGCATCACCTTGGCGTTGCCTGCCGATATTATTGTTGCCTCAGAGGAAGCGCAGATCGGTATGTTCTTCGTGAAAATGGGGCTGGTGCCAGAGCTGGGTAGCTCGCACTTTTTGGTGCAGCGTGTTGGCTATGGCAAGGCGCACGAGATGTGCCTGACCGCCCAGCTGTATGATGCAAAAGAATGTGGCGAGATTGGTCTGGTGGACCATGTGGTGCCTGCCGATCAGCTGATGGCCAAGGCGATGGAATTGGCTGAAATGATTTCGCAGAATCCGTCGCCGCAGCTGCGCATGGTCAAGCAATTGCTCGATGCCAATGGCTGCGAGAATAATCTGGTAGAGGTACAGGGGCGAGAAGGGGATGCCCTGGCGGATTGCCGTAAACTGCCGGAACACAAGGAAGCGGTGGACGCCTTCATTGAAGGGCGGAAGCCGGACTTCAAGGCAGTGGCGCAGTAGTCACTGTCTACACAATCTGGGTTTCAACATCTTCTGGGGAGGGGAGACATGTCTGAAAACACACCGGAAACGGTTCACTATTCCAAGACAGCCAAATGGCTGCATTGGATCATGGCGGTCGTGCTGATCTTTGATCTCACGGTCGCCCAACAATTCTCGACCATGCCGGCCGCCGAAAAAGGGGAAATTCTACTCGGCCATTCCAGCATCGGTACGATATTGCTGTTGCTGGTGTTGTTCCGGCTGTTCTGGCGCTATCGCAACCCGGGGCCCGCACTGCCGTCGACCATGGCTGAATGGCAGAAAATAGCGTCCAAGGCGTCTCACCATACGCTTTATACGCTGATGGTGATTGTACCGCTGACAGGCTTCTACATTTCCGACTATTCACCCATTGCCGTGACGCCTTTCGGTGCGTTCTCCATGGGTGGTGAAGGGATGACGGAAGAAGGGTTTCAGGCCGTCCGCAGTGCGCATGAGATTGCCACCCAGGCGCTGATCGTGCTGATTGTCATCCATTTCGGGGCGGCGATGTATCATCGGTTGATCCAGAAGGATGGTGTGTTCCAGCGCATGGCGCCGCGCTTCCGCAAAAACAAAGACTAGCGCCAGTTGGCATATTCCCCATGGGGATGGCCCTGGGCGAGGATACGTTCCTCGCCCCCTGGCCATTGCGTCAGCAGCAGATAGGGATATTCCCTCAGTGTGACATGCTCAAAGCGCAGCCATGCCAACGGATTGGCTTCTGTAGCGCGCGTGCCTGCTTCATGAATGGCTGCCTCGAATTTGGTTCGGGTATCATCGGAAAAGTAATTCGCGGCCAAGGAATGATAAAGCACCGTGACCTGGCCTTCTGGCAGTGTCGCGAGTTTGTCGGCGGCCCAGTCAGCGGCATCCGCCTGCTCGACAGTCAGCTTGTTATCCAGAGCCAATTTCATGGCGGCCTTTAGCCGTTCAAATCTTTCCGGGTGGTCTGTCCAGACATAAGCATTCATGCGGATGCGTGCGGCATCGGTGGTTAGATCAATGGGGCTGATGTCACAGCCTGCGCATGAGACCACGCTTATCTTGGTTAATAATGATGGTGCTTTCTCTGGATTTTGCCATTCCGTATCGATGGTGACGGGGCAAGTCGAATTACCCCAGGTGCCGCAATTATTTTCATAACTGAACTGGTCCCAGATCAGGTTCAACCCCGCACTGGCGCCTACCTCGAGGCATCGGAACGGCAAGCCTGTGCTGCGCGCTACTTCCAGGAATCCACCCAGTAAGATGCCCGTTCGGCGCACTTCATTGGTTTGTGGCGGGCTCTGGATGAACGCCCGCATGAAGTTCTTGTTCTCTTCCAGCACGTTAAATAGATCTTGTGAGAAAGTTGCCTCGTCGAATCGCCCGCCGACGCTTGGATAATGCTTTGCCAATTCGGGTGCCTGATCGGTGATCACAAGGTAATGCGGCCCGCCAATGAAGCGCGTCGCGACCAGCCCTTCAAGGGCGGGTCCTTCCCAGCCATTCAGAATGGTTGCGGTGATGCCGTCCTGTTCAATGTCTTTGCGGCACAGGCGCAATAGATGTGCATTGAGGGCAGAGCCGAGGACTTCGCAGGACTTTGCCTGAAGCGCGAAGGCTTCAATGAATTCTTCTTTTCGGGAGGCGGCCTCAGGCATCGCCGTCATGGTCGGGGCGGTTTTTCGTCTCCCAGGGCTGGCCGATATCTTCCAGATAGGCGTCAATCAGCTCTGCCTCGAGGCGAATGTCACCGCCGCCGGCAAAGGACAGGTTGATTAGCACGCGGCTGTCTTGTGCCACGGCATGCAGCGCCAAAAGTTCCAAGACCTGGGTTTTTGCCTGCAGGGGGATGTTGCGCACATTGCAGGCTCCTATGAGATTGAAATGTAGCCCGGTGCGGGTGCGGAAGTTCTTGTCGCCGTCGTGTTCCCACATGAAGCGATTGCAGACGAGGGCGAAACGATTCTGGCTGGGGATGTAGGCAAAATCTTCAACCTTGAGGGCGGCATCCTGCAGATAGCTGGAAAAAACAGCAATGTCTTCGGGAGTTTCAGCCTTCAGTTTCAACATTGCTAGTCGCTTACTCTCTCAATCTTTGCGCCGACGGCCCGCAGCTTTTCTTCAAGCTGTTCATAGCCCCGATCCAGATGATACACCCGGTTGATGACAGTTTCACCTTCCGCGGCCAACGCTGCCAATACCAGGCAGACCGAGGCACGCAGGTCTGTGGCCATAACCTCCGCTCCTTTGAGAGAGCCGTGCCCACGCACCATGGCCGAACCGCCATGAACGGTAATGTCGGCACTCATACGGGCCAGTTCCGGCACGTGCATGAAGCGGTTTTCAAAGATCGTCTCGGTAATCAAGGAAGCACCATCTGCCGTGGCCATCAGGGCCATGAACTGCGCCTGCATATCGGTCGGAAAACCGGGATAGGGTTGGCTGACAACATCAAAGCCACTGCAATGCCCGGTAGGGTGCGACACACTCAGGCTTGCGCCGCCATTAGCGCAATTGACGCCGGCGCGTGTCAGCGCCTCAATAACGGCGCCCAGGTGGTCACTACGCATATTGGTCAGCTCCAGCGACCCACCGGTAATGGCCGCGGCAACCGCATAGGTGCCTGCCTCAATCCGGTCGGGGATCACGCTGTACGTGGCTTCTTTGAAATTACTGATCCCTTTGATGACCAGACATTCTGTACCGATGCCGTGAATGTCCGCCCCCATAGAGACGAGACAGTCGGCCAGGTCGCTGATTTCCGGCTCTCGGGCGGCGTTCTCCAGAATGGTAGTGCCGTCGGCCATGGCCGCGGCCATCAACAGGTTTTCTGTTGCCCCAACGGAAACGAAAGGGAAGCGAATGGTCGCACCTTTGAGGCCCTCAGGCGCCTTGGCATACACATAGCCTTCTTTCAGTTCAATCACAGCGCCCATTTGTTCCAGGGCTGACAGGTGCAAATCGATGGGCCGTGTGCCGATAGCACAGCCGCCGGGCAGGGAAACAATGGCTTCGCCAAGCCGGGCCAGTAGCGGCCCGAGCACCAATACGGAGGCGCGCATTTTGCGCACAATGTCGTAGGGTGCCGTCGGGTTCAGCGTGCCGTCTGCGGTCAGGGTCAGCTCCAGCCCAAGGTCTTCGGCAGGTTTCTGCTCTACTGTCACACCATGATTTTCCAGCAGCTCGACCATGGTGGCGATATCTGCCAGGTCTGGCACATTGCTGAGGTGCAATGGCTTGTCACTCAGCAGGCACGCAGCCATCAACGGTAGAGCCGCGTTTTTGGCCCCGCTAATGGAGATCGTACCATGCAGCGGTTGGCCGCCTGTGATGCGGATTTGGTCCATGGTGTGTTACAGACGCGGCAGGGTGACGCCCTTTTGCCCCATATATTTACCGGCCTTGTCAGCATAAGAGGTTTCGGGCGGCTCGTTCCCCTTCAGGAACAGGAACTGGCAGGCGCCTTCATTGGCGTAAATCTTGGCGGGCAGGGGCGTGGTGTTGGAAAATTCCAAAGTCACATGGCCTTCCCACTCCGGCTCCAGCGGCGTGACATTCACAATAAT
>JAURPT010000044.1 GCA_030836535.1 Alphaproteobacteria bacterium | reverse complement strand
CTCGTAATTGGCGTTGAACTTGTGGGTCCAGTTTTGGCGCTCGTTTTTTAGTGAGACACCGAAGGAGATATCATCATCGGTTGACGACCCGCTGCGCAGGTTCAGGCCCAATTGCACATTGCCGGACCAGCCGCGTAGAGCGATGAACCCGTCCGGCTTGGCAGACGGTGCGGGTTCGTCCCCTTCAGCTGGTTTCTCTGCCGCCGTCGTAAAGGCCTGTGCTGTGACGGGGCTGTCTTCATAAGGTCGGCTAATCTCGGCAATCTGTTGGGCAAATTGCGGGGCCAGCTCTGCGGCTTGCAGCAATGCTTCTGCTGCATGTTCCGGGTGGCTTTCAGCAATCAGTACAAGTGCAACATCAAGATACTGATAGTGGCCCGATTCTGTGTCACTAGCAGCAGCGGCGCTGATGATCTTTTGCAGCGAGGGCGGCAGGTCGGCTGCCAGTGCAGGCGTTGTCATGAATGCCAGCGCCAGGAACAGGGCGGAAAACAGAGATTTCTTCATGGGAGTACAACACTAAAAAGCCGGGCAGGGTTGCCCCGTGCCCGGCTATATAGGTGAGGCTATCCCCCAATCGCAAGACTATCGTGCGGTGAAGTTCGCCGTGCGTTTTTCGATAAAGGCCATAATGGCTTCGTGGTGGTCTTCCGTCTGGTGGCAAACGGCCTGGTAGAAGGCGCATTGGTCCAGGAAGTCACGCAGTTCGGTGCGCTGTGCCAGGCGCAGCAGGCGCTTGGTAAAGCGGGTCGTAATCGGCGGTTTGGACGCCATGACCTGCGCCAGTTCAATGGCGCGGTTCATCAGCTCTTCGGGTTCAACGACTTCCAGTGCCAGGCCGATCTCCACCGCTTCTGCACCATCAACGATTCGACCCGTGAGGGTCAGTTCGGCGGCGCGCTGGTAACCGACCAACTGCTGCAGGAAGTAAGCACCGCCGTCGCCGGGGATCAGACCCAGGTTCACGAACGTTTCGCCGAACTTGGCTTTGGTGCTGGCAATACGGATGTCGCACATGCAGGTGAGGTCACAGCCTGCGCCAATCGCCGGGCCGTTCACGGCTGCAATGATGGGAACTTCAAGCTTGTCGATGGCCAGCGGAATACGCTGAATGCCATCACGGTAAGATTGGGCAACCGTACCGGCATCACCGCCAAAATCGTCGGACCGGTTAGCCATGGCCTTGATGTTGCCGCCGGCAGAAAAGGCAGAGCCATCACCGGTGATGACAACGGCAGAGATTTCCTTATTGCCGTTGACCCAGTCGACCATGTCGACAATGTGTTGGATCATGCCATTACCCGTCAGGGTGTTGCGCTGGTCGTGGCGGTTCAGGGTGAAGATGGCAACGCGGCCATCAACTTCCAGTTTGGCGTCTTCAAAGACGGGGATATCTGTCATGTCGGGTCTTCCTCTGTATGAATTCTGAGGCGCACCATAGTCATTTCACAGATATCTTTCACGGCAAAAATATGTCGCTATGATCACCCCACCGAAAAGGGAGGATTTCCGTGAGCACCACAGCACCTGCAGAACAGCCGACGATTATGGGCCACCCAAGGGGGCTTGCCGTCCTGTTCTTCACCGAAATGTGGGAACGCTTCAGCTATTACGGTATGCGCGCGTTATTGATCCTGTATCTGACGGATCATTTCCTGTTTGCCGACTCGCCGGCCTATGCCCTGTTCGCCAGTTACACGGCATTGGTTTACATCACGCCTGTGCTGGGTGGAATCATTGCCGACCGCTATCTCGGCTTCAAGAAAGCCATCTGTTATGGCGGCATCCTGATCATGCTGGGGCATATAGGCATGGCCTTTGAGGGCGCGGAAGCCGCATTGGGCGCGGGTGGCGTTGTGGAACGGGATGCCACATCACTGCAAATCCTCTATCTGGCGCTGGCGCTGATCGTGGCAGGCACGGGCCTGCTCAAGTCCAGTATCTCAGCCGTTGTGGGCGAGCTATATACCCAGCAGGACAAAAAGCGCGATTCCGGTTTCACCATCTTCTACATGGGCATCAATGTCGGTGCTTTTGCCGCACCGCTGGTCTGTGGCTATCTGGCGGCCGAGTATGGCTGGTCCTGGGGTTTTGGGGCCGCTGCCTTGGGTATGCTGGCGGGTCTGTTTGTCTTTGTCCGTGGTCAAAAGCTTTTAGATGGTAAGGGTGAGCCACCCCGGCCGGAGGTGTTGCGGTCACGCATCGCTGGGCCTCTGACACAGGAATTTGTGGTTCTGTTGGGCTGTGTGCTGTCTGTCATTCCCTTCTGGTTCCTGGTGCAGAATGGCGAAATCGTTGGCGATACACTGACCTATGGTGGGTTGACCCTTGTAGTTGGCGTTGTGATTTATGCGGTGAATAATCTGAATCCCACGGAGCGGGACAGGATGTTTGCGCTTCTTCTGCTGATACCGGCCTCTATTCTGTTTTGGGCATTCTTTGAGCAGACCGGTACATCTATTGCGCTCTTCGCCAAACGGGGCGTGGAGCTGGAATTGCTGGGCATGAGTGTTGCCCCGGCGCAGATTCAGTCCATTAACCCGATGATGATTTTCTTGATGGCGCCAGCCTTTGCGACGTTATGGATCCTCCTGGGCAAGCGCGGTTGGGACCCGAGCCTCCCAGTGAAATTCGGGCTGGCGTTGGTGCAGATGGGCATTGGCTTTTACATGTTCGTGATTGGCATTGAGAGCGCCGCTGACGGACAAAAGGTCGCTTTCATCTGGCTGGTGATGGGTTTCTTCTTCCATACAACGGGTGAGCTGTGCCTTTCGCCGGTGGGGCTTTCCGCGGTGACCAAACTGTCGGTGCCACGTGTCATGGGGCTGATGATGGGTATCTGGTTCCTGGCGACGTCTTTTGCGAATTTTGTGGCGGGTGAGATTGCCAAAATGTCGAGCATTGAAAAGACGCCAGGTGAAGACATTGCCGTCGATGCAGCCCTGCCGATTTACGGCGCGCTTTTTGAATCAGTGGCGCTGTGGGCCGTTATTGCCGGCGTCGTAATGTTTTTGGTCTCGCCTTTTATTCGCCGTTTGATGCATGGTGTGCGCTGATTTGCTGATCACAGGAGTATGGAATGCCAGTAGCCTATATGATCATTGGTGTTGATGTGCACGATGAAGAAAATTTCGGCCCCTATGCCGAACAGGTACCAGCCATGGTGGCCAAATATGGTGGCGAGGTACTGGTTGCCAATGAAGAATTCGAAGTGATGGAAGGAAGCTACAGCCGCAAACGGGCAGTGATCCTGAAATTCCCATCGATGGAACAATGCCGTGCCTTTTACGACTCAGATGAATATGCCCCGATGATCGAACTTCGCAAGAAGTGTTCTGACGGTGATTTGGTGATGGTTGAAGGCTTTTAGTCTGTCCAAACAATACGAATAAAGAGGAAGATCTTATGGGACGTGTAGAAGGAAAAGTTTGTCTGGTAACAGGCGGGGCCTCTGGCCTGGGTCGGGCAGATGCCATTCGCCTGGCAGAAGAAGGCGCCAAGGTCGTTGTGACCGATCTGAATGTTGAAGGTGGTGAAGAAACCGCCCACTTGGCCGGTGAAAACGCCATTTTCCTGGAGCATGATGTATCCAGTGAAGATGCCTGGCTCAGTGTGATCAAGACGACGCTGAACGAGTTCGACAAGCTCAACGTGCTGGTCAACAATGCAGGTATTGTTATGCCAGCTACACCTGAAGAGGTGACTAATGATGAATGGCGCCTGATCCAGAACATCAATACGGATGGTGTGTTCTATGGCATCAAGCTCGGGATTTCGACCATCAAGCAGAATGGTGAACTGGGGTCCATTATCAATATGTCGTCAACGGCGGCGCTGGTTGGTTACCCGGTCTATTTTGCTTATGCAGCCTCCAAGGGTGCTGTTCGGTCGATGACCAAGTCGGCAGCCGTACATTGTCTGCAGGCCGGCTATAAAATCCGGGTCAATTCCTTGCACCCGGGTGGCATTGCCACGGCCATGACGGCGAATATTACACCGCCACCACCGGAAATGCTTGAGCTGATGCAGCACATGCCGCCAGGCCCGGGTATTGGTGAGGCGGATGATGTAGCCTACACGGTGTTGTTCCTGGCCTCTGACGAATCCAAGCACATCAATGGTGTGGAATTGCCGGTCGACAACACGACGGTTATTTATCCGTAAGAAAACTCTGTCTCAGAGTTCCATGACACGGATGGGGTCGCTGACCCCATCCCAATTCTCTGTTGCTTCGCGCAATGGGCCCCACATCGTGCTGGTGCCTCCACCGCCTGGTACGTCTACCAGTTCGACCATGCAGTTCAGCCTGGCTGTAGCATCCATATAGCAAAAGCGTGTGCCGTTGGAGGCGACTTCCCCTTCCATGGCGATGGGCATGCCTTTGGCGACATAGTCTGCCTGAATGGCATCATAGTCCTTGGGGTAGAGGCAGATATGGTGAAAGCCCTCTCGTCCGGTGGGTACGACATCCCGATAGGCTGACGGACCAACATTGTGCTGTTCAATCAGCTCAATTTGCACGTTGCCGGAGAGTGCGACCGCCGCGCTGATGTCGAGGTCGATTTTGATCCCCCGATGCATCACGTTTTTCAGGTTGATGTGGGGCATGAGGAAAAATGGCCCGATGCCGAAGTCGTTGATCCAGGCTTTCATGGAAGCCTGGATGTCTTTCACAACATAGGCATTCTGGGTGAGGATGTTGTCAGGGTTTTCCATGATGATGTCCTAGCGCAGGCTGCCAGGTAGTGTGACCTGCTGGCCGTCCCAGTTTTCGGCCTCTACCTGCAGCATACGGCTCATTTCCATATAGCTCTCGGCTGGGCGGATCAGTTCCGTCAGGCAGTTGGCGTCATCCCACGTATCCATATAGGCAATCTCGGTGCCTTCCGGATCACCGCCGGAACAGACGATGCCAATGCCTTTTGCGGCAAAGTCGGCAATGCTGGAGGCCAGATCATCGGTCAACACGCCAATATGGTGGTAGCCTTCCTGGCCGGTGGGGAAATAGTCTCGATACACAGAAGGGTGGTCATGATGTGGTTGGATCAGTTCAACCTGTAAATCTCCAGAGGCGGCCAGGGCTGCCGACAGTTTTAGCTCACCCGGTTCACCGCGATAGATGATGTTCGGCAGGTCGATATTCTCAAGCAGCGTAAAGGGGCCAATGCCCATGGTGCGGGCCCATTTGGCGCAGGATTCTTCTAGGTCATTAACGATGAAGGCCGTCTGAAAAATGCGGGTGCTCTTGCCTGTCATGATTTCCCCCCTATATCTTGAACAGGTGTTCAGCAAAGCATGAAGTGATTGCGCGTGCAATAATCATGCTGGCGAATGAACCCTGACCAGAGGGGAGGGACGCATGAAAGCTGCGAGTATTATACTTATAGGCACAGGCCTGTTTACCTCGGCGCCTGTATTTGCTAACGAAATCACGGTACCTGAAGTGAGCGAATTGGTGGCCACGCAAGATGCAGATGAACGCATTGTTGCGAGCCTGCGCTCGCTTGTCCAGAGACCGAAAACCACCTATTCAGTGCAGCCCTTTGAGGCCGACAATGATGGCCTGCTTGACCGACAACGTCTATCAGAGGCTCGCCTGACTAGTACGTACCAACACAATGAAGCGCAGTGGCAGGATCGGGACAGTGTAGGCCTGTTGCTCCAGCGCGGGCGCACCAATATTGGCGTATGGGGTGATGTGCGGGAAGTGAATGTAATCACCAACGATGATCAGCGCTTGTTGCCGGGGCAACTCAGGGCGCGGGTTGTACCCGATGCCGTGGCCGTCAGTGATGCACCGGTTGTTGCCACGACAGATGCCCCTGCTGCGGACCGAAAAGTTGTGGCACCTACAGCCATTTCGGCAGTTTCCACGACCGGTGATGTCGCTGGCGTACGCGGTTCAAATTTCAGCGCGGCGTCCATCAACACGGTGAGTACCGGCAACGCGCAGGCACGGGCCACGGCAGGGTCGGACCTGTCCTACAAGGAATATATCGGGGGGTTGTTCATGTCGCAGTCCTTTTAGACTGCGACACAGAACGGCAGGGACGACCTATTCGTCCGGTGCGATGACCAGGGTCAGGCCATCCATTTCGTCGGTGACGGTAATCTGGCAGCTCAGGCGAGATGAAGCCTGCATGCATTCCAGTTCTTCCAGCAGCTCTGTTTCTTCATCGCTGCGTGTGCCGGTGCGGGCAACCCAGTCATCATCAATATAGATGTGGCAGGTGGCGCAAGAGCATTGGCCGCCGCAAATGGCTTCCATCTCATAATCGTTTTCGCGCAGGTTCTCCATGACGGAGATTCCAACTTCGGCGTCAATCTGGCTCTGTTCACCGTCACGGTTGGTGATGTTCATCTTGGCCATCGGACTTATCCTCTCGGGTTTCGGTTGAATTTTTCGGCCAGTGCCTGGCAGTGGTTTGCTTCCTACCCAATGCCCTTGGCCATTGCAATATGCAATTTGGGCAATACGGAATTTGGCAACAGGCGGCTTGGCCTGGGCTACATTTGCTTCTTGCCTACATTTCCTTCAGGGGCGTGTCGACGTCCGCTAATAGAGCAGGGTCTATACGCTTCTTCGCGGCAACCAGTTTTTTGGCGACCATGAAATCTTTCGGGGCGTTGATGGCATTGAGGGCAACGAACACGCCGTCACGCAAATAGCAGATAGAGAATTTGCGGTCGGCAATATTGCCGCGCACAACAACGTCATCATCTGGTTCAGACAGGCCGACAATCTGCATTTTCAGGTCGTACTGGTCTGACCAGAACCAGGGAATCTCTGCATATTCCTTCAGCTCACCCAACATGGAATTGGCCGCCGTTTTTGCCTGATCAACAGCGTTCTGTACCGATTCGAGGCGAAGGCGACGATCCAGCAGGCTGTTAGGGTGGTTGGTGACGTCGCCAGCAGCAAAAATGTCGGAGTCTGATGTGCGCGCAAATTCGTCCACCACGATGCCGTTGTCGCAGGCGATACCGGCTTCTTCTGCCAACTCGAAGTTGGGAATTACGCCGACGCCAACGACGACGAGGTCCGCTTCATGCTTGGCGCCATCGGCGGTCACGACATGGGTCACCTTGCCATTTGCGCCTTCGTAATCGGTGACGCCCACGCCGGTGAGGATCTTCACACCCGCTTTTTCGTGCTCTTCTGTGTAGAACTCGGAGACCTCGGGAGAGACGACCCGGTTCATCACCCGGTCCAACCCTTCAAGCACGGTGACCTCACAACCCAGCTTGGCGCCGACGGCGGCTACTTCCAGGCCGATATATCCGCCGCCCACAATGACCATTTTGGCGCCGTCTCGCACCTGTTCACGAATGGCAAGTGTGTCGGAAATTGCCCGTAGATAGAAGATGTTATCCAATTCTGCACCCGGCAGGTCGAGCTTGCGAACGCGCGTGCCCGTGGCAATCAGCAGCTTGTCATAGGCCAGCGTTTCGCCATCTGAGAGCGTCAGGGACTTGTTCGCCGTATCGATCTTGGTGACAAGGGTCTGCAGGCGTAGCTCGACATTTTTGTCGTCGTACCAGGTTTCACGTTTCAGGAAGGTGCGCATGACCTCCAGGTCGCCAGAGAGAACAGCCTTGGAAAGAGGTGGGCGTTCGTAGGGCAGATATTCTTCATCACCCACGATTACAATCCGGCCCTCAAAGCCTTTTGTTCGCAATGTTGCTGCGGCCTGGCCCCCTGCGTGGCCTGCGCCGATGATGACAAATGTCTGGTCCATGATGCGTCCTGTCTCCGCTCTGGCGGGTGGCGGGAAGCCACCGGCTGACTAAAAATGTTTCGGGGTGCTTCTTAGCTTGTTCCGTGGGAAAAATCTATGATATGCCTCTCATCCTGTGAACGTTTCAAACAGTTTGTCGGAGTCTTGCACGCGACAGGTTTTGTTGCGCTCTATTTTGCGGGCTACGGGGATGCCTGTAGCCATCAACAGGGTGACTGTCGCAAGCGTCATCCGACATGCCTTAACGAGGGAGAACGAGAATGGATCTAGGGATCAAAGGCAAGAACGCCATTGTAACCGGCTCAACAAAGGGTATTGGCCGCCGCGTGGCCAACCTGTTGGCCGATGAAGGTGTAAACCTGGGCATCTGCGCCCGTAACGCAGAAGAAGTTGAACAGGCTGTTGCTGAACTTTCCGCCAAAGGCGTGAAAGTTGTTGGCGCTTCTGTCGACGTATCTGACACCGAAGCTTACACCGCCTGGCTGAAGGCAACTGCTGAAGAATTGGGCGGCCTCGACATGTTCGTGCCGAACGTTTCTGCCGGTGGTGGTTTCGACCCGGCTAACTGGGCTCACAACTGGGAAAACAACTTCAACATCGACATGATGGGTACCGTTAAGGGTGCAGAAGCGCTGACACCGTTCCTGGCTGAAAGCAAAGGTTCCATGTGCTTCATGGCAACCACGGCTGCTGGCGAATTCTTCGCCGCACCGCAGTCCTACAGCTCTATCAAGTCCGCTGTTGTGAACTATACGTCCAACCTGGCTCAGTTCCTGGCACCGCAGGGCATCAACGTGAACGTTGTATCCCCGGGTTCCATCTACTTTGAAGGTGGCGACTGGGACAACATCAAGCAGCATATGCGTCCGTTCTACGACCAGGTGCTGTCCACCATCGCTATGGGCCGTTACGGCACGCCGGAAGAAGTGGCCAACGTCATTGTCTTCCTGCTGAGCCCACTGGCCAGCTGGGTAACTGGCGTCAACGTTACTGTTGACGGTGGCCAGACCAAGCGCACCAAGTTCTAGGCTTTTGAATTTGAGGGCAGTCGTTCCGCGGCTGCCCTCTCTTTCTTTGGGTTTAAATGTTCATGGCTGCATAAATTGGTCTTGACCCACTATGGGTCACTCGCCAGTATGCCCCGCGAACGCCCCTGAAACGAGATTCCAGCAGGAGAAAATCCAGTGCAATTATCGCGTGAACAGCTGCTTCAGGCTTATGAGCGCATGAAGACGATTCGCGAGTTCGAAGACCGTCTCCATGAAGAAATTCCCAAAGGCCTGATCCCAGGCTTTACCCATCTGTATTCCGGTCAGGAAGCAATCGCTGTTGGCGTTTGTGAAAATCTGACAGACGCAGATGCTATTACCTCAACCCACCGTGGCCATGGCCACTGCATCGCCAAGGGTGTAGAAGTGAAGCCGATGATGGCTGAAATTTACGGTCGTGCTACTGGCTGCTGTAACGGTAAGGGCGGCTCCATGCATATTGCCGACCTGTCTAAAGGCATGCTGGGTGCTAACGGCATCGTAGGTGGTGGCCCGCCCCTGGCAACAGGTGCTGCTATTGCTTTCCGTAACCGCGGCAAAGGCGAAGTTGCTGTAGCCCTGGCTGGTGACGGTAGCTGTAACTCTGGTCCGGTTTTTGAAGCCATGAACATGGCTGTTGTCATGAACCTGCCGGTGATCTTCAT
>JAURPT010000043.1 GCA_030836535.1 Alphaproteobacteria bacterium | reverse complement strand
TGCAGATGCGCTTCATTTTGATCGTGCCTAGGTTTGGGTATTCCCATTTGTAAACGCCGTCTTCGATATAGCGTTTCACGACGGTAGGCCCACCAAAAGCCTTGAAGTGCAGCTTGTTGTTTTTCCAGACCGTCGTCGCATGCGACGTGCGCATGCAAAACGTCCATGGGCCGATGTCCCTGGGCTGAACATCAAAGGACGATTGTGTCGATGTATGATCATGGATCATCCCAGCGGTGGTTACGACGACACGATCACCACACTGTTCAACGCGTTCAACATGGTCGGGCAATTTGGGGTCAACGCTTTGCCATAGGCCGCGAAGGTCTTGCGCGCCTTCGGGTAAGGGTTCAGTGCAGCCACGCAATATAGATTGTGGGTATTGGGTATAGCCGCACCCAGGCGTGTAGGCGCGGGGGATGTCATTGGCCATCAGCCCTGAACCGTCGAGCGCCGGCAGCTCACAATAGTTCAGTGCACTGCCGTCGCTCTCAAAAACCCAGGACGGTGTGGTGTCGACCGGGCGCGGATAAAGCCACGCGGTAAGAAACAAAACCACTGGAATCGAGAGCAATATGGCTATCGCTATCAGAAGTTTTCGCATCATGCTCTCAGCTTGCCTCAGTCAGCGAACGATGGAGGCGGTTCATGCCCTTTAACCAGCGATCGTAGTCGGTTGCTTTTCGCTGCATGTAGGTCTCGACTTCGGGGTGGGGCAGAATGAGAAAGGATTCCTGATGCAGGCCTTCGACGACGATATCTGCTACTTCGTCTGCCGCCATCATGCCATCAGCGGCGGCGGCCCTGGCCGCACTTGCGCCCGGTGCATCATCGGCCTCATCCTCAGACGGAGTCATGCCGGTGCGAACGGCCTGTGGGCAGAGCATGGACACTTTGATTCCTTGATGAGCGTAGGTGAGGGCCAGCCATTCACCGAAACCCACCGCTGCATGTTTGGTCACCCCGTACGCGGCATTGCCAATCTGGTTGAGCAAGCCTGCTGCAGAAGCCGTGTTGAGAAAATAGCCGCCGCCGCGTTCTATCATCCGAGGGATCAGGTGGCGGGCGGCGTAGACATGCGACATCACGTTAATCTCCCAACTCATTTGCCACTCCTGGTCAGGTGCCTGTTCATTCCTGCCCATGCCCACACCTGCGTTACCGCAGAACAGATCGATGGAGCCAATGTTGGCTTCCGTGTCTTCAATGATGCGTTTGATGTCTGCGTCGCGAGAGACATCTGCGGTCATGGCAACGCATCCCAGCTTGTTCGCTGTTTGTTGTGCGTTCTCGGCATTGATATCAACCGCGACAACTTGTCTCGCGCCTTCGGCGACAAACTTTTCTGACATCGCTCGGCCTATGCCGCTCCCGGCACCGGTGACTACGACGACCTTGTCATTGACTCGCATGGAAATTCCTCATTGTGTTGGCGTTACAACTCGCCCAGGTCACAGCCTTTGCGCTGCAGGATGGGTTTCATTTCCCGATAGACCGCCGGATGCTGACTGAGCGGTATTCTTGGGAACAGGTGGTGGATGATGTGATACTGCATGCCCATGGAACCAATGTTCCCCAGCTTGCTCTTGAATGCCCGGGTGTCGCGGTAACGACTTGTTTCCTTGCCCGGATGATGTGGCATCCAGGACAGATAGTGCTCGACGTACACAATTGAAATGTTTTTTGGCAACCACCACAGCAGTGCCGCCTCAATGGCGTGGCCGGTCCAGGCCATGCCAAACAGAACGGCGAGATAAAAAATATTCACGATCAAGATATCTAGCATCAAGTGGCTTTGCTCGGTTCGTGCCAGCGCCGCCGGATAGGCTTCTTTGCTCTTTGAGCCGGGCTGCCGACGCAGAATGCTTTTGTACAGGAAATGCCAGCCGTTACGAGCTGTGGTGTCGTAGTCCACATCGAGTACCGGGTCGTTGGTGTGCCGATGGTGCGCCATGTGCGTTGCCCGCGCGACGCGGAAGGGGGCGCTGAACGGTATCAAAGACACGTGACCAACCAGTTCATTGAGCCAGCGCAGCGGCTTACCTTTACCGGCAATGATGCTGTGTTGTGCTTCGTGGGAAGGCAGGTAAGCCAACGCGCAGTTGAAAGTCGCAATGATGAAACCCAACCACAGCGGCAAAATATCCAGCAGCACCAACGGCCATAGAGACAACCAGAGCAACGTGTTGCCGATACCCCAGGCGACCGCTCCCCAGGGAACAATGTGTATGTACTTCGCCGCAATCTTGCGTTCGAGAACGTCCAGTTGGTCATCAGTGAGCTCGTCCCAGTTTTCTAGTGTCACTGTTTGATCTGCTACCTGATCCATATCCAGCTCCCCCGCAGTTGTGCTGACGCTGCAAAGGGCGTCACGATGAGTGCTGCAATCATCCAGACCTGCCAGCCGGTTCCGATGGTGTTGGTCGCGATCAGCGTCTGGGCCACGAGTGGCCAGAGAAAGCCGACGGCAAATGCCGTAGGTGAAAATAGGATTTTTATTACCTGTTCCATGTCAGCGTTCCTGATAGTTTTCAAAGTTCTCAGTTTGGCCAGAAGATGTACTCATCACCTTCCTCAAATTTTTCTGCGAGTGTCTTGTCCACGGCAACGCCCATTTCACTCTGGTACGGATACAGTGGTTGGCGGGTAGCGTTGGCCTGGTGATTTGCCAATAGGGCTTGTAGTTCAGCCAGCTTTTCTGGCGCCTGCGCCGACAGGTTATGTTGTTCTGTTGGGTCTATCGCAAGGTTGTACAGCCAGGTCTTGGCCGGGTGTTCTGAGACCTGAAGTTTCCAGTCACCATGTCGCACAACGCGGTAGTGGCCGCTTTGCCAAAACAGGGTTTCCCGTCTCCACTCATCTGCTGAAACACCACCGAATGAATGCGTTGCGAGCGGCATTAGATTCTCGCCATCGATCTCGACGTCCTTCGGCAGGGCCGAGCCGGTTGCAGCAGCGAGGGTGGGTAACAAGTCGATGTGCGCAACTGGTGTGCCCACCTTTTGGCCTGCTTCAATCTGCTCCGGCCACTTGATGAACAGCGGCACCCGTAAACCGCCTTCGAAATTGGTGACCTTCCAGCCGCGAAATGGCGCGTTGACCTTCGGCAGGCCGAGGTAGCCTGCGCCACCATTGTCACTGGAGAAGATGACGATGGTGTTGTCAGCAAGGCCTTCAGCTTCCAGGGTGTCATTAATACGGGCCACGCTGCGATCCAATGCGCGGATCATTGCGGCGTAAACGCGCAGACGATGTGGTTTGATATTGCCAACCGCCTCATAGTCTTCACGGGTTGCCTGTAGCGGGGCGTGCACACCCCAATGGGCCAGGTATAAGAAAAAGGGTCGATTCTTGTTGGCCTGGATTACCTTGATTGCTTCATCGGTCCAGTAGTCTGTCAGGTAGCCGCCAGGCTCAAAGGCGCCCTCGTTATTGAATGACGCCGCGAAATGCATGCCCTCCCAAACGAAGCGATCCATTGGGTCAAAATTCACCCGGGCGTTGACGACGTTGGGGTCATCGATTGGAAGATACAAACCACTTTCCATTAACAGGCTGTCATCAAATCCCTGATCATTCGGGGTAAAGCCTTCGCTTCGACCAAGATGCCACTTGCCAATGTGGGCTGTGTAATATCCTCGCGCCTTTAACATTTCCGCGATCGTTACCTCTGAGGACGGTAGCCCTTGCTGCTCAAACGGCGGGATCTCTTTAGTGACGTCAATGTGCCGATCAGACACAGGGTGGCTGTAGTCAAGAGACTCTCGCACCATGCGGGCTATTGGGCGCAGCCCAGCCGGGGTTGGGGTAAATTCGAATCCGGTTCGACTGGGATACCGACCGGTCAACAACATGGCCCGGGAGGGTGCGCAGGTGGCGGTTCCGGAGTACGACTGTTCAAAGACAACGCCTTCGGCCGCCAGTTGATCAATGGCGGGTGTTTGAACCTGGCCATCGGCAACTCCGCCGCCAAAGGTTGAGATATCGTTGTAGCCGAGATCGTCGGCCAGGATAAGAATGATATTTGGTGGGCGGGTGGCTCCATCAGATGCTGCCGATTTTTCGGTTAAATCTTGCTGCCAATTGACGGCTCGGTGCGGCGCTACGTCAGGTGCAGAAACAAGGTTGATCGCCGTCAGAGCGATCTCAATACGATTCCACCAGACTACCGATGCAATCGCCACGATGACCATTAGTGTGAGCCACAAACCACGCTTCATCAGCTACTCCCGGTTTTATACACGAAGGGTGAATACAAAAACGTCATTCACTGAATGAGGTTCTTGATCAAGCCTACGACGATCTCGATGCTCATCTTCTTGCTCAAGCCTTGATGTGATCGAAGTCGATGCCACATCTCAAATGAGGTGACGGCATCTACCGCTTCACGCTTTTCTCGTGGAAGAGATTTGAGCTCCGGCAGCCAGGCATCCATATCACGTCGGAGCTTGCGCTGGTCGCGAGCATAGTTCCTGGTCAGAACGTCAGATCGCCAGAGTTGGGCCTGGGTGCTAAGGATCACGTCTTTTACCTGCTCATAAGCATTTGTCCGGTGCCGTACTGCATTTTCCACTCGCTCATCCAGCGTGCCCTGGCGCTCAGCCAACGTGAACAATGATTCATAAGAATTCCGTGTATTCTCATCAACTGCAGTAGACAGGGACTCCATGCTTTCGAAATGACGGAAGAAGGTACGCATAGCCACGCCAGCTCGATCTGCGATCTGTTGGGCCGTCGGTACGAGAATGCCTTCCTGAACCAACTGAAGCGCTGCTTCGATGATGGCGTCTCGGCTGCGCTCGCTACGCATGCGGCGTCCATCGGCAACTGCTGTCTCATCGACTACCGATAAGTCGACAACCTTTGAATGTTCTGGCATTGATACTTTCCTCGAAGGCTTGCGAAAAGTTATGTTATGGCATATGTTGTGACAATAGAATATGGCATATATTATGTCAATAACAAAAAATTTCGCCGAGAGAGCGTGAGCCGGAACCGGGATGTACGAACACAAAACAACAAAACCTATCGCTGATGCATCGGGCACTGCGCGTACTGCGCTTACGCTGCTTTTTCTAGCCTACGCGCTGTCCATCACCGACCGAATGATATTGTCTGTGTTGTTTGAACCCATTCGATTGGAGTTTGACGTCTCAGACACCCAGATGGGTTTGCTAGGGGGGCTGTCCTTCGCGCTCTTCTACGCGACGCTGGGTATACCCATAGCCAGGCTCGCGGACCAGAAGAGTAGGCGCCTTATCATTTTGTTCTCATTAGGTGTTTTCTCCCTGATGACAGCCATGAGTGGTCTGGCGACAGGGTTTCTGATGTTGTTTCTGCTCAGAGTGGGCGTTGGTGTTGGTGAGGCCGGAATTAACCCAGCCAGTCAATCGATCATCGCGGATTACTATCCAAAGGAACGGCGCGGTACCGCCATGTCGATTCTTGCGGTCGGCGCACCTTGCGGCATGATCGGCGGGTTTTTAGTCGGTGGGGCCGTCAGTGAACTCTATGGCTGGCGCGCAGCCCTCATTGCGGTTGGGCTGCCCGGGTTGCTACTCGCCGTGGCCATGTTCTTGCTGCTTCGCGAACCTGAACGCGGGGGTTCAGATTCCACTGCTGACGAAGTAGAAAGCATAGAACCCGGTATCAAGAACACCGCCGTCTATATGTTTAGCACGCCTGCTATTCGGCAACTTCTGTTCGCAACAACCATCACCGCCATGGGGTCTTACGGTGCCTCCACATGGCTGCCCGCGTTCTTCGTCCGTACCCACGATTTATCGCAAGGCCAAGTGGGTATGCTTATGGCATTGCTTTTTGGTGGCCTCGGTGCTGTTGGGACCCTGGTGTCTGGCAAGCTGTTTGATGTGCTATCAAGAAAGGGCATGGCACGTGGGGTCTGGATGATTGCAATTGTTCAGATTGCCGTTACGCCGCTATCTATCGTTGCATACCAGGCTGGCTCTTTATCTGTTGCTATTGCGCTTCTTGTTCTGCCTGCATTTGCCGGAAATTTTTTCCTCGGTCCATCCCTCGCTCTGATTCAGACACTATCGCCAGTATCTATGCGGTCAGTGGCAGCTGCCATAAAGATGTTCTGCCTGAACCTTGTTGGCTTGAGTCTCGGCCCATTTTTTGTTGGATTTGTCAGCGACCTCTTGAAGTCCGGTTTTGATGATCGATCGCTGCCCATCGCGCTGTCGATTCTAACCGCCACAAGCTTCTGGTCCGCTTATCACTTCTGGTTGTGTGGTAGGGCTCTAAACGCTGCAGAAACGTAGTCGCAAACTTAACAGAGTTGCCCACTCGTCAAATCCTGGTGCGGCGCGCTCAGCAAAGGAGATATGTTATGTCTGATCAAGACCGGGTTCGATTCGTCGGTGGTACAGGTTCACCCTATACGCAAAAAATGGCGGCGTTGATGCGTTACCGACGCATTCCTTATGCCGTGACCTGGGGGCAACCCGCTGAGGTTTGTGCAGCTTTGGGGGTGGAAGCTCCTAGGCCCACTTTGATGCCGACTTTTTTCTTTGAAGAAGACGGAGACACGAAGGCGACGTGCGATTCGACACCCATCATTCGTCGGCTGGAAGAGGCGTACGCAGGGCGTTCGGTGGTGCCTGAAGATCCGGCGTTGGCGTTTATTGACTACCTGATCGAAGATTTTGCGGACGAGTGGTGTACTAAATATATGTTCCACTACCGCTGGCATCCGCAAGTTGACGCGGACAATGCAGCGACTTTGCTACCCCTGGGTTTGGATGTCTGCCTCTCGGCAGAGCAATGGTCCACGCTTAAAAAATACATTGGCGAGCGTCAGATCTCCCGCCTTTACGTTGTTGGTTCCAACGAAACTACGGCCCCTGTTATTGATGCGAGTTATCGCCGCTTTCTGCAGGCGTTAGAGGCGCACCTGGCCAATCAGAAGTTCATGCTGGGTAATCGGCCGGGCTCTGGCGACTTTGGCTTGTTTGGGCAATTGACCCAACTGGTGGGTTTTGAACCAACCTCTCGGGCAATCACTCACGAGGTATCACCGCGAACGGTTGCTTGGGTAGACCAGATTTACGACCAAAGCGGCGCTGAACCCGCAGCGGACGACTGGTTGGGTATCGAAGATCAGCCCGCGAGCTTACATGGTTTGCTGGCTGAGATCGGGCGGGTCTATGCGCCGGCGCAACTGGCTAACGCCGCTGCTGTTCAGGCTGGCGAAGAAAGTTGGGAATGTCAGATCGACGGTGCGACTTGGACACAGCCGACGTTTCCTTACCAGGCGAAGTGCCTGCGGTG
>JAURPT010000042.1 GCA_030836535.1 Alphaproteobacteria bacterium | reverse complement strand
GTTTTCACGGGTCCGGGTGCCATCAAAGGCCAGGTTCACTTCCAACCGGTCATTGGGCACCCAGCGTAAAGCGGCGCGGCCGGTGACAGAATCCCGGTCACCCAGGTCAACGCCATCGGCGATGCGTTCAACATAGCCTTCCTGATTCAGGCTGGCGAAAGCCACCTTCAGGAACAATTTGTCGCTAAGCGGGATGTTCACGATGCCTTTGGCATCAATGCGTTCACCGCTGCCAAAGGTAAAGTCTACCTTGGCTTCAAATTCGTCGTGCGGCTTTTTGGTTGTGACATTGATGGCACCACCAATGGTGTTGCGGCCAAACAGCGTGCCCTGCGGGCCGCGCAGGATTTCAATGCGTTCGATGTCTACCAGATCCAGTACAGAACCAACGGAACGCGCGATGTAAACACCGTCTACATAAAGGCCCACGCCCGGCTCAACCGTCGGCAGGAAGTCCTGCTGACCAATACCGCGAATGTAAACCGCAGCAGAAGAAGACGCGCCGGAGAAGCCCGGGTTGTTCTGGAAGGTTACATTGGGGGCGAATGCCGCCATTTCATCAAGTTGGGTCACGCCACGCGCTTCCAGCGATTCACCGGTTTGGGCCGTAATGGCGATCGGGGCACTTTGCAGGCCCTCTTCGCGCTTACGGGCGCTCACGGTTACTTCATCCATCATGCGCGAGACGGTGCTACCGCGCTCGTCACTGCTATTGTTCTGGGCCAATGCGGGGGTGCCCAGCACAACAGAACCGGCAATGGCCAAGGCCACAACCGACTTTGAGGTTGTCTCAAACATTTGTTTCTCACCTGTTTTTGTATTGGTGTGGGGCATTTACTGCCCTTCTTCACCTGATTCAAAATCGCGGCATCCTATGCCGGTGAGGTCGCTTTGTCACGCGAAGAACGGCTAGAACATACCGTTCGTAATACCGCCATCCAGCACGATTGCCTGGCCTACAGTATAATTGGCAAACTCGCTGCACAGCAGGGCCGTATGAGCCCCAAAATCGTCGATATAGCCAAAGTCCCCGGTCGGGATGCGCATCTTCCTTGCCATGGCCAGCACTTCTTCCTCATAGGTGGTGCCGTTTTCTTCAGCCAGGGGCGCATAGCGATCATAAATCGATGCAGTGTGATACATGCCCGGCAGCATGGTGTTGATGACAACATTGTGACGCGCCACCTTGCGGGCTACTGCCGCAGCATAGTTCACAAGCGCTGCGCGAGGTGTACCAGAGAGCAGCCGACGTTCGGTGGGATTCTTGGCCGCAACGGTCCCGATATTCACGATGCGCCCCCAACCGCGGTCGACCATGCCCGGCACGCAGGCACGCATGAATTCAATCGGGCTGATCAGGGTCGTCTCGAGTATTTCCGACCAGTCATCAGGCACGATGGTGGTGTAATCCCCCGTGATCTTGGGCGGTGAGCAAGTGCCCACGATAATATCTGGCTCTGGGCAAGCCGCCAGAATGGCAGCCCGGCCTTCATCGGTTGCGTGATCTGTCACCACGGGTGTGACGCTGACGCCGGTTTCCGCCGCCAGCTCGTTGCAGACCCGCACAAGCCGCTCTTCACCGCGCGCTGAGATGACCAGATCAACACCTTCTTTGGCCAAGGCACGGGCGCTGCCAAAGCCCAGCCCCGCACTGCCGCCATTGATGATAGCCTTGCGGCCACGAATACTCAGATCCATGTTATTCCTCCTGAATGATCCCTTTGGGAGGCACCATACCGCGTCTTATGCCTGAATCCAGTTTGTTTGCGCCGTTATCGCTTGCCATGGAGGACTACATCCGTCGATAATCCCCGCCAAACAAACTGGGGAGTTTAGAAATGATCTATGATCTCGTGATCCGGGGCGGCACCATTGTGGACGGCACAGGTGCACCCGCCTTTGAAGGCGACGTCGCTATCAACGGCAATGAAATCATCGCAATCGGCACAATTGCCGAAACCGGCAAGGAAGAAATTGATGCAACCGGGCAGATTGTCACCCCCGGCTGGGTCGACCTGCACACGCACCTTGATGCGCAGATTGGCTGGGACCCGCTGCTGACACCGATCAGCCGCCAGGGTGTGACCACCGCCCTGATGGGCAATTGCGGTGTCACCTTCGCCCCCTGCAAGCAGGAAGACCAACAGTTGATCGCAGCCATGATGGAAACGGTGGAAGACATTCCCCGTGAGGCGATCATGACCGGTCTGCCCTGGACATGGGACACCTATGGCGAATATCTCGACGCTGTTGAGAAAATGGACCCGGCCATCAATATTGGCGGCCTCGTTGGCCATAGTGCCATTCGCTATTATGTGATGGGCGACCGCGGCGTTGAAGGCGACCCGACCCCTGAAGAACAGGAACAGATTGTCGACATCGCCCGCCAAGCCGTGAAAGACGGCGCCATTGGTTTCTCAACCAATCGCTTCTTGGGTCACTTTATGCCTGATGGCCGCAATATTCCCGGCACCCACGCCAAGCATGACGAAGTTGTCGCCATTGCTGAAGCCGTCGGCCAGGAAGGTGGCCTGATGCAGAACGTGCTGAACCTGGGCGGCGACTATGAAGGCGAAGAGGCACTCTTGCGCAAAGAAGCCAACGCTGCCGATGGTCGCGTGTTGTTCTCCATCACCGCTGGTGACAAGGACAATTCCGGCGCCCGCGTGCGCACCATGCTGGAAGACATGGCCGCCAATGACCTCGACATCAACGCTATTTCCGTCCCGCGCGGCACCGGCAATGTACTCGGCCTACAGGCCGGCCTGCCCTGGCGCACCAATGCGTGGAACGAAGTGCGCGAGATGAAAACGCTCGACGAGAAACTCGCCGCCATTCAGGACCCGGCCCGCGTTGAACAATTGCTGGCTGAAGCCAAGGTGGACGACACGATCCCGTCAAACGAACTATACTGGCTCGGTGCAGACGGCCAGCCGGACTATATCTCTGGCGATGAGAAGAGCCTGCAGACATTTGCCGATGAACGCGGTGAACACCCGGCAAAGACCTTCATCCGCATGTCCATCGAAAGCAATGGCACAGCCTGGTTTACCCGCCGGTTCTTTAACAAGAACCTGAAGGCCGTGGCGAATCTGCTGAGCTGTGAAACCTGCCTGCCTGGCCTGGGCGATGCGGGTGCGCATGTGTCACAGGTGACAGATGGTGGTTGGGCCACCTTTACCCTGACCCACTGGACCCGCGATGTTGGGCTTTACACCATTGAAGAAGCCGTGCGCCGCCTGACGTCGGCGCCTGCCCGCATCATGGGCCTGAGTGACCGTGGTGCACTGCAGGTTGGTTTGAAAGCCGACATCAATGTGATCGACCTGGAGAACCTGCGTGAAGAAATGCCGGAAATTCACAATAATTTCCCGCATGGCGCATCGCACTTCATCCAGGGCGCGCAGGGCTACAAGGCGACGATCTGTAACGGTGAAATCATCCTGCGGGATGACAAACTGACCGGTGCCCGCGCTGGTGAAGTGATCCGCAATGCAGGCGTGACGGCCATGGCTGCTGAGTAAGGCTCGCCATATCTAACGCAAAGGGCAGGACCTTGGTTCTGCCCTTTTTATTCTCAGCATCTGAGATTACATAGACTGTGCAGGAGGCATAATTGGTATATTTCGGCTTGATTGGCGCCGGCGGCATGGCCCCAGATATCCTGAATTATGCACTCCCTTCGCTCAACGCGGCGTTGCCGATGGGCCGGTTCCACCCCCGAAAGATATTTTATGTAGAGAGTGAACCCACGCACCGGGAACTAGATGGCGTACCCATTATTTCTGTCGACGACTTTCTGAACCTGAAAGGTCGCAAGCTATTCGCCCTTACACTGGCTGCAAGCGACGCACGTGAACGCCTGGCAGGGCAATTGATCACAGGCGGCGCTGAACCCCTGACCGTGACTCATCAAACCGCAGATGTGCATCCGGGTAGTGTGATCGGACCGGGTGCGTTAATCGGCTATCACACGATGATTGCCGCCAATAGCGTGGTTGGTCGCTTCTTTCAAGGGGTGGGCATGTCCCATATCGGGCTCGACAATATTGTCGGCGACTATGTGCGATTGGCACCCCGCGCCTTTTGCAGTGGCCATGTGGAAATTGGCAACCATGTCCTGATAGGCGCAGGTGCGCTCATTCGTCAGGGTACCCGAGAACGCCCTCTGCGGATCGGCGATGGCGCAACCGTCGGCATGGGCGCAGTGGTAATAAAAGACGTCGAACCGGGAGCTACGGTTGTTGGAAACCCCGCAAAGCCTGTGGGAACTTAGTGTGTTCTCACCGTAACGGATTTGGCATCAGTAGCCAGTTCGTATGAGTTGGAATTCATTATCGGGAGGAATCTGAACCATGCATAGGATGTTGAAATACGGCGTACCGGCGCTTCTACTGATGGTGCTGAGTGCATGTGCCTCTCAGCCATCACCACCCATCCCTGATGTGCCTGGGTTTTTCAGTGGACTTTGGCATGGTGCTTTCGCCCCAATCGCCTTTGTTGGCGGCCTCTTATCCGACATACGTATGTATGCGTTCCCCAATACTGGCTCTTGGTACGACTTCGGCTTCCTGATCGGCCTAAGTGTGGTCTGGGGTGGCGGCGGTGTCAGCATTGTCTACAAGCACTGATCACCAATTTTTCAATCGACCTTGCCGTCGGCTCATGGTCTGATGCTGGCAAACTGGCACCTGATCTGTGAGACATCATGTACGAAGATATCATCTACAATGTTGAAGACCCTGTTGCGATCATTGAGTTCAATCGAGAAGATCGGCTGAATGCCGCGAGCGACAAAATGCTCGCCGAGCTGCGTCATGCCTGCGCCCAGGCGGAAGCCGACCCGGCGGTTGTGGGCATCATCATCACCGGCAAGGGCCGCGGCTTCTGTGCCGGGCGCGACATCACCCCCGGCGGGGCCAGCGGCCCATCCAAGCCGGAAGGCGACGGCAGCCTGCCGGTCGAGTTAGGCGACCCTGAAGTGGGGGATGGCTATGCGCGGTCCTATGCCTATCTGGCGACCCTGCGCAAACCGGTGATCGCCGCCGTCAACGGGCCCTGTGTAGGGCTAGGCTTTGTTTTGGCGATGATGTGCGATATGCGCTATGTAGCTGAAGAGAAGGGCTATTTCATGACCGCCTTCGGCCAGCGCGGGCTGGTAGCCGAAAATGGCATTGCCTGGATGATGCCCCGGATGGTCGGCATCGGTAATGCGCTGGAAATTATGTGGTCATCCCGCAAGGTTGGCGGGCCGGAAGCCGTGCAGCTGGGTATTGCCCAGAAATGCGTTCCTGGCGAACAATTGCTGAGTGAGGCAAAGGCCTTCATCCAGATGCTCGCGGACACCAATGCGCCCTCCTCTATCCATGCCATGAAAAAGCAGCTTTATCGGTCGCTGGAGCAGGACTTTGGCAGCGCTTTTGATGAAGCCCGCGATGCCCTTGCCGCCGCCCGCGCGGGCAGCGATGTGGAAGAAGGCATGACGGCCTTCCGCGAAAAGCGGAAACCCAACTTCAAGCGCATTGGCGACGACGGGGCATAGTCTGCCCTCCACACGAGATCGCCGACGTGATGTGGCCGCTCTCAAGATAAATTGAGAGCAGCACGCTAATTGCTAGTCAACCAGAGACAAGTTTTCGGCAGAAGATTTGCCATTCCGTCCCGGCTGCAGTTCGTAGGAGACCTTTTGGCCTTCATTGAGCGTACCAAGGCCGGCGCGTTCGACGGCAGAGATATGGACAAAGGCGTCACTAGAGCCGTCCTCTGGCTCAATAAAGCCGAAACCCTTGGTCGCGTTGAACCACTTAACAGTACCAGTCGTCATAGATATTTCCTCTCAATGGGAGTTGTTGCCACGCGTCACACCATGCGACGGGCGGGCCGTATGCGCTCACAATGTAAAGGGATAGCTAAGCTTCCGGCGTGCCGGTTGTTCAAGTAACACAGAACAAAGGTAAAACGTACAGGCGCTGTATAGGGTTTCTTCGAAGAAAGTCAATCTTCGTGACGGCGGCGGGTTACCAACCACTGAGGCCGCTATTAGCGAAAAGCGGAAGGTCAGCTGCTAACCATATGCGGACATAGCGTGTAAGCAGATTATTCTCATTGGACAGCGCATTTGTATGTCAATGCCTGTCAATTGCTATAGTGTGGAGGTTCATCGGACGAAGCATGATCTTCTTTTTTCTGGGTACAAGCAACCTAGGACGGATATGTCGCAAACTCTTGCGACGCTGCCAGGACTGAAATCCTCAGCGGAACGACAGCCTTGCCAAAGCCTTAGTGCAGCTCTCAAGTGAGGAAGAAGGACTTTGTCATGGCCTACGGGTTACCCAAAAAATTGTTTTCGACTGCCTCTATTACAATATTGATCGTCAGCTTCCTGATGTTTTCCATACCAATGGCAGCGTCGTCAGATGCGTCCAATGTCCCGGTAAACGCCACAGCAAACGCTTATAGCGACGGGTGGAAGTGTGATATCGGATATCGCAAATTCAACCAAGACTGCGTTGCCATTGAGGTGCCCCATCACGCTTACCTCACGAATAGCAGATATGGCGGGGGATGGGAGTGTCAGTGGGGATTTAGGAAAGCGGGTCCTCAGTGTCTTGCCATCAAATTGCCTGGCAATGCTTACATCACGCCGTCTGGTGAATCATGGGAATGTAACAGGGGTTACAGTAAAAAAGGGGAGCAATGTGCGCCCATTCAGGTGCCGGTTAACGGCTATCTTGATGGATCCCGCTTTGGCGATGGCTGGAAATGCGAAAGAGCTCATCGGAAGAATGGCAGCCAGTGCCTGCCGATCCAACTTCCTGACAATGCCTATTTGGATGGCTCAGATTATGGTGACGGTTGGAAATGTGAAAGAGGCTACGCCAAACAACAAGCTCAATGCGTGTCGGTAGAAGTGCCTGAAAATGCGCACCTCGACTACTCAGGAGCAGGTTGGGAATGTAATAAGCCACACCGCAAAGAAGAGAACGTTTGTGTCTTGAATTAAGCAAACGGCACTCGAGAAGATCCGGTGTAGGATGTCAGCGTCAGGGGTGGATTGCCTCTGACAGGTGCCAGAGGCAACGCCACAACTAGTTAGTCAACCAGGGACAGGTTCTCGGCAGAAGATTTGCCGTTCTGTCCTGCCTGCAGCTCATAGGAGACCTTTTGGCCTTCATTGAGCGTACCAAGGCCGGCGCGTTCGACGGCCGAGATATGAACAAATGCGTCGTTAGAGCCATCTTCAGGCTCAATAAATCCAAATCCCTTGGCCGGGTTGAACCATTTAACAGTACCAGTAGTCATAGATATTTCCTCTAAATAGGAGTTATTGCCGCGCGTCACACTATGCGACGGGCGGTCCGTATGCGCTCACAATGTAAAGGGATAGCTAAGCTTCCGGCGTACCGGTTGTTCAAGTAACACAGAACAAAAGTAAAACGTATGGGCGCTATATAGGGATTGTTCGGAGAAAGTCAATCTGTCTGATGGAAATGGGTTGCCAACCGGTAGGTCGCCTTTTAGCCAAAAGCGGACGATCAGGACTTTACGCAACTTTGTGAAAGTGGTGAGAAATGGATTTCTGGATATTCAGAAACTGCTGTGAGTTAGTTTTCCAGACCAATTCATGAAATCTGAATTTCGAGGCCGCTACACTCTATTGATACCTCACCGAATTCCCCACTAACGCAGTATGTGCCGTCAGGCTTTAAGGAAAGTGTGTCTAAGCAGCCATAGTCGATCGAACCATCGGGATCTATGGAGTGGGGAACCTGATCCATTGCAGGTAACCCAGAAACACTTTTCTTCTTCGTGAATACCAACACTGCATCCTTGTAGCAGGTCCACTCGTCCGGCTTTGGCTCTGTATAGTCAGGGTGGCCCGGCCACAAACTTGCCTGGATACAGAAACGCAACTCGTCTTCAGTTTCTTCCCAAGAAAATACGTAACAGTCTTCGAGATAGATCCCTTCAAATTCTTTCATGTCCCGCCAGTGCATTGGCGGTTGGCGGTCAGTGTCAGTCATGGTCTGAAGCTATCATACTAGACTGCCAATGTCCGTTTTGGGTCATAAGCTGACATCTGCGGTGGAATGGTCTATACTTCCGTAATTAGCCAAAGGCAGACATTGGCGGCTAGATTGAAAGAAAATATCTGAGTTACGCCAATTTAATCGTAGGGCGATTTCCGTGAAATTACTTGTCAAACCATACTATGGATGGGGTTGGTACGATGCTGCGGGAAACTTGATTGAGGTGCCTGACAAATTCCAAATGGAAGTTGAGGTGGTAGAGAAAGGAAATCCATTTCAATCGGTTCTAGGAAAGGTGGAGGAACCAGAACATCCACTAAAATCAAAGTGGGTGCATTTGTCGCAGCAACAAGATCCATTCGACGGGGAGTGCAATCTCAACGCGTACGATGAGAGACCACAACAATTAGCCGCCGATATTTCCTTATCCGGCTTTGCACAGTGCAAGGTGCTTAAGGGGCGAACATGAGGTCCTCTTTGGGTCATTAGCTGGCGCCAGTTACTCAACTTGCAGAAACACATGGAAGAACAAATTATAAAGATAATTCAACGGGGCAAGAATAGGGTGCATATCCTTCGAAGAAGCGATGGTGCTTTCACTTATCGCACCCAAAATCAGTCACAGGGTGACTGGGGACCAATGGGGCTTGATTGTGGAATTTACGACAGCCCGGAGACCGCAGAAGAAGAAGCCAACTCTCGTATTTGGTGGCTAAGGAAACCTTTGTGATTTCCGCTTTGGGTCATAAGCGGACATAAAAAAACAGCGCCGGGCGGGCCGACGCTGTCTTTTCTGTTTCTATCTTGGTGGCAGTCTAGCCTTCGACAGGCAGGTCCCAGCAGGTGTGCATTTCACCGATCCGCAGGCTACGCAGCTCTGGCGCAGCACCTGGCTTGAGATGAATATTCGGCATTTTCTCCAACAGCACTTCAGTTGCCGTTACCGCCAGGTCGCGCGTAATGGCATAGAGCGACCGGGGGCGGTCATCGGGCACCGCCGGGTGCTTGGAAGGTGGACCAAAGCCAAAGGCAACGCCCGCTGGCAGACCATCGGCCCGGTACATGCCACGCGGTTCACGCTGGCAAACGTCCTTGCGGGTTACTTCGAACTTATCCGGGTTCTCATAGATACGCGGGTCACGGTTCGCCCCGGCAGCGGAACAATTCAGGAGGCCCCCTTCAGGGATCAGCACACCAAAGCGTTCCACTTCGTGGCGGGCAAAACGCTTGGCCGTCAGTACCGGTGTTGAATGGCGCAGGGTTTCAAACCAAGCGAATTTGATGAGGCGGCCATCATCCTTGATGACGTCCAGCTGGTCGGGGTTCGTGAGCAGCAGGAACCACATATTGGCCAAGCCACCGTGCAGGGATTCGTGATCCCCTTCCAACAGGCTGGTTGTAACGTCTGCCGCCGTGGCGGGACCATCTTCCAGCTCCAGCCCGGCAATGGCTGACACCATTTCTTCACCCGGGTTGGCGCGACGTTCGGCCAACAGCGGCTCGAAATAAGCCGTCATTTCATTGATGGCATCACGGCCCGCCTGTTCTGCAACAGGTTCCCAATTGATACCCCGCTGCATCCGCCAATAGCGCTCCACAAAGGCTTCCTGGTCTGCCTCGGGAATACCCCAGCTGTAGCACAGCAATTCCATGGCGTAGCGCGCGGCAAAATCAATCGCCAGGTTGGGCGCATCGCTTGCGGCCAGATCATCAGCAATACGTTCTGCAATTGCCCGAGCATTGTTGTCGAGCGCATTGGCCTGTGCATACAGCACCGGAATTTCGCCGCGCAGGTCGCGGCCATACTCTTCAATGCCATAGAACCACAGCTTCGAGCGTGTTTCGAAATTGGCCTCATCAGTAAAGATCGACGTCACGTCATTATATTGCGTGATCCAGAAGGAATTGCCGATCCAGTCACGGAAGCATGGATAGTTTTCCCGCAACAACTCCGTCACCGAATACGGGTCAGAAAGATATTCCTCAGAGATCAGCCGATTGGGCTTCATCTTCGAGGTTGTCTCACCCGGCCGCATGCGCTGGTAGATTTCGTAGGTCCGATACCCACCACCGGTCGTTTTGGCCTTGGCGACCGGCACACCATTACGGCCCACCGTAATGTCGCGCTTCATGATGTCGACGGTTTGCTTGTCGCCGGCTTGTTCGCCGGTCTTCTCTTGTGTGCTCATGGCTTTTGTTCCTGCCTTGGCGCTTAGTCGAGGTCGTATTCCAGCCACAATTCCCGAACGGAAATCAGGCCGATAGGAGCGAGGCTTTCACCATCAATGTCCTTGGGCATCAGGTCGACCCGGATACGTGGGTTCTTGAGATGCTTGGACAGGATCTTGGAACCCACAACGGCTTCCTGATGGGAAATCCAGGCACCGGGGCACAGATGCGGGCCAACGCCGAACGCCATATGGCTGTAACGGCCTTCCTTGGCATAGCCAGAGCGCAGCAATTTGCCCGAATACAAGTCGTCCCGGAAGATGTCGAAAGTTTCAGGGTCCTTGAAGATGCGGTCATCATGGTTGGCCGAGAAGTCGACCATATTCACCAGCGAACCGGCGGGAATATGCACACCGTGCAGTTCCACATCAAAGGTGTTGTGCCGCGGCTGACCACCAATGGGCGTGGAGTGACGCAGGGTTTCATGGAACGCAAGGTCCCATTTTTCTTCGTCTTCCATGACAGCGGCCATCTGGTCGGGGTGCTGCAGCAGCAGGTACCACATGTTCAGGATGGCACCACGCGTGGTTTCACCACCGCCACCGACAACAAGCGCGATGTTGGAGGTAATTTCCTCGGTCGACAGATAGTCACCGTCCAGCTTGGTTTCACAAAGCTTGGAGATCACATCCTTGCCCAGGCTGTTGCCATCCTGGTCATACAGGAAGGTGGGGTTCTTGCGGCGTTCTTCCACAATGCCTTCAACATAGTCTTCAAGGTGCTGGCGAGCTTCCAGGCCTTCCTGCTGGGTTTCAGAGCCACCCAGGCCGGACATCATGGAATTATACCAGTAGTAGAAGTCTTCCCGTGCTTCATCGGGGAAACCCAGTACCTGGCAAACAACGCGAATGGGGAATTCATTGGCAAAGGCCTTCCCCAAGGCAACCGTACGCGTGCCGTCCTTGTCTTCGACACCCTGTTCGGGGGTCATGTTGTCCCAGTCCTTGATCATTTCCTCAGCCAGCTGTTCGATGGCCGGGATACGATTGTTCAGCGACTTGCCAACAAGGTGTTGACCATAGAGGTTGCGGCGACGGCGATGCTCAACGCCGCTGAGCTCCAGCTGGGTATTGCCAAGTACACCCGATGAGGCGCCCTTGGGAATGGTGTTGAACCCTTCATCATCGAAATAGCAGTCGGTGATGTCGTCATAGCGCGTCACATAATAGCAATTATGCAGCTTGTCGTGGAATACGGGGTAGTGGTCGCGCATGATTCGGTAATACGGATACGGGTTCCGGAAGAACTCCATCGTATTGAAAATGCGCGGGTCCAGAAGCGGCGTGCCGTCAGGCGCGTGGCCCATATCGACCGCTTCACCCTCTGGCATCAGCGGAAAATCAGTAGATGCGCCGGGCTTCAGCTCGCCAGTGGCTAGGTCTGGATCAATCGCAGACGCTAGGCTTCCCGAGAAGGGGCAGCCGGAAGGTGCGGTTGTTGTGCTCATTTCATACCTTCATGCTTGAATGTTAAGTTCGGGATACGTTACAACGTACGCAACCGGCAAGCAACCGATTGACAGCACGGATGAGCAAACTAAGTTCAACGGGCTTCGGGAGGTTGGTCCTTCCGGTAAATAATTAACAGGCCGCACCCTGCAGCAAGGCACGAAAGCGGCGCCAGTCGAGGAAGAACGAGCGATGACATTTGTAATCACCGACGCCTGCATTGACGTAAAGGACGAATCCTGCGTTGAAGTATGCCCCGTTGACTGCATCCATTCAGACGAAGAAGACCGTATTCTCTATATCGAACCGGAAGAATGCATCGACTGCGCCGTCTGTGTTTCCGCCTGCCCGGTCGGCGCCATCTTTGCTGATGACGACACACCGCCCGAATCAGCCGCCTTTCTTGATATCAACGCGCTTTGGTTCAAGGACAAGGACGCCGCCCGCGCTAAGGTCAACGAGTTTGCCGGGTAAGCTGGCATGAACGCCGCCTCTGGCCGCCTGCGCCCCAGCGACATTGCCTGGGAACAGTTCCACGACCCGCATGATCGGCAGACCACGCCTGTTCGGGTGCTCAAGGCAGACGACCCCTACACGATCGAAGCCGACTTTCCGCCAGACTTTTATGCGGCGGACCCTTGGCATCCGCACGACACGCTGTATGTCTTCACCAAGGGTGAAATGCGTATTGGCGAAGAAGGCAGCTTCTTCCCCGGCGATATTCGCTGGGTCAAGGCCGGGCATATTTACGGGCCAGAGGAAGCGGGTCCAGATGGGGTCACCTTCTACCTCGTAAGTCTGGGTGGTGAAGTCGGCCTGAACTGGGCCGATATCTACGACGTGCCCGAGGCACTGCAGGACCGCCTGTCGACCCTGAAAGACTTGTGGGGCCGTGTGAACTTCGCAGATGTTCCGTTCCAGGAAGGGTCTGCACCGGGGCACGAAGTACAGGTGCTGCATAATGCCAGCCCAAGGTTGATCCGCGAACGCTTTGCACCGGATGGCGACGGCTTTACCACCAGCCACGCCGCCAGCAGCCTTACATTTGTTCTGGATGGTCGCCTGCATGTGGATGGTGAAGGCTGGTTTGAGGCCGGTGATATCCGCTGGGCGCATGGGCAGCAAGCCGGCGCCCCTGTCAAAACAGACAGTAACGGCGCCACCACCATCATGATAGATTTGCTGGCCTAAAGCCCTTTCAACAGGCATTGTCAGGCAAAACACGTGCTGAGAATGCACTATCAGCGAATGACGGAGACATAAATGTCGCGCGAAAAACTGATCGAAATGACCGAGCACAATATTGCTCACTCCAAGGCTGGCACCATCGACATGGAACCAGAAGTATTCAAGGTCCCTGCCGAGAAATACTATGACGAAGAGCAGTACAAGGCCGAGGTCGACAAGATCTTCAAGCGTGTCCCCCTGCTTTTGGCGACAACAGCTGAACTGCCCAACCCAGGCGACTACAAAGCCATGGAAGCCGTTGGCACGCCGCTGATCATTACCCGTGACAGCGACGGCGACGTACGCGCCTTTATGAATATGTGCAGTCACCGTGGCGCGGCCATTGTTGATGAAGGTTGCGGCAACACGAAACGTTTCATGTGCCCATACCATGCCTGGACATTCAACCAGAAGGGCGACCTGATCGGCATTGCCTCGCAGCAGGACTTTGGCGACATCGACAAATCAGAATATGGCCTGGTGCCCCTGCCTGTTGAAGAACGCGCCGGGTTGATCTGGGTTTGCGTGCGTCCGGATTCAGACATCGACTTTGATGCCTTCCTCAGCGGGTATGATGAACTGCTGGCCAATTTTGGGTTCGAGACGTGGCATCTGCATGACCAACGTCGTGTTGAAGGCCCGAACTGGAAGGTCGCCTATGACGGCTACCTGGACCTGTACCACCTGCCAGTATTGCACAGCGAAACCTTTGGCACCGAGATTTCCAACCAGGCGCTGTACTACAATTGGGGCCCGCATCAGCGGGTCAGTTCACCATCGCCCTTCATGGTTGGTCTGGAAGATATGCCGAAAGACCAGTGGCAGACGGAATGGATGTTGATGGGCGTGTGGACCGTGTTCCCTCATATTTCTATCGCCTCCTTCGACGGCGGCGGTCGTTCCGTCATGCTGTCGCAGCTGTTCCCGGGCGACACACCAGGTGAGTCCTACACCGTTCAGAACTACCTGATGGAAAACGCGCCGGACGAAGAACAGGCCAAGCAGGCAGACGAACAGTTCAAGCTGCTGGAATATGTCGTGGAAACCGAAGATTACGGCACCGGCCTGCGCCTGCAGAAAGCCCTGCAGACCGGCGTGAAGGACCACGTATTGTTTGGCCGCAATGAAGGCGGCGGACAACGCTTCCATGGTTGGGTCGACAAGATCATCGAGACAGAAGACGAAGACCTCAACAAGCTGTTTGCAAGCTCAAACAGCTAAGACTGTCCACAAGACACAGAAAAGGCGGCTGACCAGATGGTGAGCGGCCTTTTTTATAGGTATAAGCCCCGGTCTTAACCGAGTGCGGCCTCAACCGCAGAGACAAGCACGGGGTCATCCGGTGCCATGTCAGGAGCAAAACGCCCTATGACGTCACCATCACGGCTGACGAGGAACTTCTCGAAATTCCACATGACATCGGTTTCGTTATCCGGGCCAAGGTTGTTCTTTTCCAGCACCGCACGCAGACCGCCACCTTCGGCTTCTGTGCGAGACGGCTGAGCATCAATCAGCGCTGCATAGAGCGGGTGCTGGTCGTCGCCCTTGACGGAGATTTTCGAGAACATGGGGAACTGCACACCGAACTTGGCCGTGCAGAACTCCTGAATTTCATCGTTCGAGCCGGGCTCCTGCGCGCCAAAATTATTGGCCGGGAAACCGAGGACCTGCAGGCCCTGTCCGCGGTACTTTTCGTACATCGCTTCCAGGCCTTCATATTGGGGTGTCAGGCCACACTGTGAGGCCACATTGACAACCAGCCGAACCGACCCGGCATAATCACCCAGTGAGCTTGATGAACCGTCGATCGTGTCGACAGCAATGTCATTGATATTCGCCATCTGAATTCCTCCTCCTAAAAGACAGGGGCAAACCATACACACAGTGTGCCCCGGATAAAACCATATGGTCTGGCCCTTGGCTGGGTTCAACCTTTATGCTGCTCGGGAAACCATACTTAATTCAAGGGGAGTAGATTATGGGAACACGTCGCGACCAACAGATCGATGAGCTGATTGCCATCATGGAAATCGACAAGATACTCAACGACTATATGCGTGGGCAGGATCGCTTGGACGCAAAATTGCACCGCTCAGTTTTCTGGGACGATTGCAGGCTGGACTACGGCTTTTACCAGGGCGGGCCGGACGGCTTCGTAGAATACGCGCAGAACGCTTTGTCGTCGCATACATCCAATCATCACATGATCGGCCAAAAGGATATTCGCGTTGAAGGCGACGTCGCCTTTGGGGAAATTTACTATCAGGCATGGCACTGCATCGCCGATGAAGACGGCAACAAAGTCGACTTTGTTTGCGGTGGCCGCTATGTCGACCGCTACGAAAAGCGTTTCGGCATGTGGAAATTCGCCCACAGGACCGAAATTTTCGACTGGGCCCGGACAGACCCCGCCTCGGACCTCTATTTCGAACGGCAGCCTTCGGCCATTCGCGGCAAGCGCGGCAAAGACGATATCAGCTCAGACCGCGAGGCCCTGCGCACCCGCTAGGGCTTAAGGGCTTGCGGTTGCGGCTGCGAGCCTTAACAATGCGGTCACGGAAGATTTCACCTATTGGAGAGTAATATGCCTGAAGCATGGATTATTGACGCCGCCCGCACACCGCGCGGCATTGGCAAGGTTGGCAAAGGGTCGCTGGCCGATGTTCACCCCCAGCGTGTTCTGTCACCTGTTCTCAAGGAACTAGCAGAACGCAATAACCTGGCCACCGAAGACATTGATGACGTGATTGCCGGTTGCGGCAGCCAGGTCGGCCGCCAGGGTGCCTGTATCGCCCGCATGGCAGCACTTGATGCCGGTTACAGCGAAAAAGCCACCGGCTTTTCCCTCGACCGCTTCTGCGGCTCGGGCCTGACATCGGTCAATCTGGGTGCCATGGGCATTATGTCTGGTATGCAGAACCTGATTGTCGCTGGTGGTGTTGAATCTATGTCCTATGCGGGTACTTATGCCCGCGAATCTGGCGGTGAGCCAATGCCGAGCCTGGACCGCAACAACCAACACCTGCGCGACATGCACCCACAGCCGCATCAGGGCGTCTGCGCCGACCTCATCGGCACGCTGGAAGGCATTACCCGCGCAGAAACCGAAGAACACGCACTGGAAAGCCAGAAACGTGCCAGTAATGCCATCAAGAATGGCTATTTCGACAACGCCCTGGTGCCGGTACTGCATGATGATGGTTCTGTTGCGCTGGACCATGAGGAATTCCCACGCCCTGAAACAACGCTGGAAGGCCTCGCACAGCTGAAGCCTTCCTTTGAAGCCATGTATCAGTATCCACTGGACGAAGCCGGGCTAACCTATAAAAAGCTGGTACAGCAGGCCTACCCGGACCTGGAGATCACCCATATCCACCATGCGGGTAATTCCTCTGGCGTAGTGGATGGCGCAGGCGCACTGGTGCTGGCCTCGCCAGACTATGCCAAAGCCCATGGCCTCAAGCCCCGTGCCAAAATCACCGTCACCACCGCTGACGGCGACAGCCCCACGACGATGCTGAATGCCCCGGTACCGGCAGCGCGCAAGGCGCTGGATATGGCCGGCCTGACGGTTGACGACATTGACCTGTGGGAAATTAATGAGGCCTTTGCCGTCGTTTCCCTGCGCTTCATGCGGATGCTGGGCCTGGACTATGACAAAGTGAACGTCAATGGCGGCGCCATGGCTTTGGGTCACCCCATCGGGGCAACCGGCGCCATTATTCTGGGCACGCTGCTTGATGAAATGGAACGACGCGACCTGCACCGTGGTATGGCCACCATGTGCACCGGTGGCGGCATGGCGCCGGCCACCATCATCGAACGCATGTAGTTCCCAAAACCCAGGAGCACCGGAATGAAGAAGTTGAATTTGATGGTGCTCCTGGCCGCACTGGGCCTGGCTGGTTGCGAGCAACCAGCAGACCCTGCGCAACAGGTCCATGCGGGCCAAGCCGTCTATGAAGAAAACTGTGCCCACTGCCATGCCGAACGTATGGCAAGAACACCCCATGCCGCCCTGCTACGGCAAATGACCGCCGATAATATCTACCGTGCTCTCACAGAGGGCATGATGCAGGAACAATCGAGTCATTTGTCGACGAAAGACAAAGAGGCTGTTTCCGAATATCTGTCGGGCATGAAAATTGGTGAAACCACCGAAGGTGCGGGCATTCCACAGTGCAAGGAAACATTCTTCAGCTCCGCCAGGAAACCCGTGAGCAAGGATTGGGGTATTAATGCTGAACGGACCCGCTATCAGGACGGCCCGCTAAACGGCTTCCCGGAT
>JAURPT010000041.1 GCA_030836535.1 Alphaproteobacteria bacterium | reverse complement strand
GAGGCAGGCATTGACTACGGCGTCGCCGAAAAGAACGACAACCCCACCGGTACCTGGTGGGAAAATACCTATCCCGGCTGCCGGGTCGACTCCCCCAACCACATCTACTGTTATTCAAATGCGCCCAATGACAAATGGCCGGGCTATTTCTCAACCCAGAAAGATCTGAGCAACTATCTGGAGAACTGCATCGACCAGTTTGGCATTCGCGACCATATCCACCTCAACACCCGCATTGATGAAGCCCGCTACAATGCTGACAGCAGCAATTGGCAGGTGGCCATCACAGGGCCAGGTGGCGTGCAACGGCAGGAAACCTTCGACGCTGTTATCACCGCAACAGGGCAACTCAACACACCGAAATATCCTGAGATCAAGGGGCGAGAGAGCTTCGCCGGTCACAGCTTTCATTCCGCCCGATGGGACCATTCCATTGACCTGAAAGGCAAACGCGTCGCGGTGATTGGCACAGGGGCCAGTGCGACACAATTTGTGCCCATCATCGCCGACGATGTGGGCTCTATGGTCGTGTTTCAGCGCACCCCGCCATGGCTATTGCCAACGCCACTTTATCACGAAGATGTCTCACCCGGCATGCAGTGGCTATTCGACCATATGCCCTATTATGCGCGCTGGTATCGCTTCTGGCTGTTCCGGCGTGACGGCGTTGATGGCGCCCTCACCTATTTGACAGCAGAACCCGGCTGGAATGGCGCGAGCAACGCCTCGAGCCCGGAAAACGATCAGTTACGACAAGTGCTGACAGATTACACCCTGATGCAGGCCGAAGGGGACGAAGACCTGGCCAGCAAGCTGATCCCGGACTACCCGCCGGGCGGCAAGCGCCCCTTGCGCGATACCGGCGTGTGGATTGAAGCGCTGCGCCGCGACAATGTGGAACTCACGAATAATCCCATCGTGGAAATCACTGAAACGGGTGTCCGAACGGAAGACAGCACAGAATACGACGTCGATGTCATTATCTACGGCACCGGCTTCCAGGCTGACCACTTCTTTACCCCCATTGAATTTTTTGGGCGCGACGGCACCAGCCTGAACGACCGATGGCAGGGCAACCCGCGCGCCTATAAGGGTGTGACGGTGCCCAACTTCCCCAACCTGTTCATGACCTATGGGCCGAACACCAACATCGTGGTGGGAACCAGCATCATCTTTTTCACCGAATGTGAAGTGCGCTACATCATGCAATGCCTTCAAACACTGGTCTCTAACGGCGCACGCAGTATGGAATGCCGAGAGGGTGTGCACGACGCCTATAATGAGCGAATCGACGCCTATAATCTGCTACGCCCCTGGGGCACACCTGACGTTGACAGCTGGTACAAGAATGCCGCCGGGCGGGTCACCCAGAACTGGCCAGGCACGCACCATGAATATTGGGAAGAAACTCGATCTGTTGATGAAGACGACTACATCTTCGCCTGATCAGTCCGTACCGTCGGGCAACGCATAGGCAATGATGTGGTCACTCATGGCATCGCCAACCAATCCGCCCAAGGCGAAATGACCTGCCGCGACAGTCACAACGAATTGTCTGCCACTCTCGGGTGATACATATGTCATGGGCGTGGCGTGCCCCGCTGCAGGCAGGCGCACCTTCCACAACTCTTCACCCGTCTTCAACTCAAGGGCTCGGAAGGCATGTTCCATCGTTGCTGCGATGAAGATAAGCCCGGATTTGGTCACAACACTACCACCAAGATTGGGCACACCCATTTCTATGGGAATGCCAGAGGATATACCCCAGGGACCGGAATCCTCACCGGTGCCCAGCGGGCGTTCCCAAACCTTTTGACGCGCCTTCAAATCCACAAGGGTGATGAGGCCCCAGGGCGGGCTAATGCAGGGCACATCAATCAGAGACAGGAAGCCGTTCGTGTCGATGGCAAAAGGCGTGCCTTCCTGGGCAGCTGGTTTGCCCACCGGGCTGATCCCTTCTGCTGCAGCCTTCACACCCATAGCCTCTGCTTCCTTGCGGGGTACAAGGCGAGAATAGTTAGGCACGCGCGACCAGTTCACCACCATCAGCTGTTGGTTCGGGTCAATGGCAACGCCCCCCCATTCCATACCGCCCATATAACCGGGATAGGTGATGGTTGGTTTCAGGCCCGGCGGTGTCATGGGGCCTTCATACCGCGCCTGACGAAACTTGATGCGGCAATAAAGCTGGTCAAACGGCGTCAGCCCCCACATGTCCTGTTCAGTCAGCGCTCTGTCTTCAAAATTCGGCATGCCAACAGAAAATGGCTGGGTGGGTGACAGATAGTCACCGGGTGCGGCCCCTTGCGGCACCGGACGCTCTTCAACATCCGCCAGGGGTTCACCGGTGCGGCGGTCCAGCAGATAAATCTGCCCCTGCTTGGTGGGCTGCAACAAGGCAGGCACCATTTCGCCATCGACCTCAACATCAACCAGTGTTGGCGGTGAGCCCACGTCGTAATCCCATACGTCATGATGTACAGTCTGGAACACCCAGACGGGCTCACCTGTCTCTCCATTCAGGGCCACGACAGAACTGGCAAATTTCTCTGACTCTTCGGAGCGATGCGCCCCCCAATGGTCGGGCGTGGCGTTCCCCATTGGCAGATAAACCAATCCCAATTCTTCATCAGTACTGGCAGGCGCCCAGGAATTCGGGGTTCCCCGCGTATAGGTTTCGCCCTCTGGCGGCAGGCCATAGTGACCAGGTCGGCCCAAATCCCACGCCCAGGCGAACGCTCCCGTTGTAGCATTGTAGGCACGGATGACGCCGGAAGGCTCGCCAATATGCTGGTTATCCGAGACCCACCCACCAAGCACCACATTGCCTCGGATCAGCGTCGGTGGCGAGGAGACGTAATAATAGCCCGCCTTTAACTGACCCATACCAAAAGATAAATCTGTCGCACCGCCGTCGCCAAAGGCTATGCATGGTTCACCCGTTTCGGCATGAACGGCAATAAGCCGCGCATCAGTCGTTGCCGTGAGGATGCGGGTCGGGCAATCGGTGGCATCCGGGGTTTCCACATAGGTTACACCGCGACAGGACCGCGGTAAAAAGCGGGCGTTTTCCGGGTCGAAGCGCCATTTCTCGGCCCCCGTCTCCGGGTCCAGGGCGATAATTTCATTGTAAGGCGTGCACAGGTAAAGCGTGCCATTGACCATCAGGGGCGTGACCTGCAACCCCATAGTGGGCTTGTCTTCTGTGCTGAGCTGATAGCGCCAGGCCTCCTGCAGACCACCAACGTTGTCAGGCGTGAGTTGCTCTAATGTGGAATATCGGGTGCTGGCTTGATCTCCCCCGTAGACAGGCCATTCTTCTCCTGCGGCCTGCACACTGGTTGGCATCATGAGTCCACCAGCTACAATAAGAGCAATGGCAGCAAGGCCTCGGCGCGCCGCCGGGATCAGAAACAGAGCACCGATACCGATGAACAGCGCCAGCCGTGGCATCAGCCCCCAGAAACTGAAGCCCACCTCCCACAATGCCCAAACGAGCGTGGCCGCCAGGAACAGCAAATAGAGGTGCAGGCCCTGCCGCATACCGAACCACAGCATCACGGCAGAAGAAAACAGAATAAACCCACCGAGCATGTAATAGAGGGAACCACCCAACACTGCGAGCCAAGCACCACCGCCCCCCAAGACCATGCCACTCAAGCCGATGAGTACCGCCAATACGCGCGGCAACCAGCCGACGCTCGTCGTTGAAGTCACTGTTTATCTCCCCCTTAAGGCGGTCCGCCTCATTCTTTGGCTTGGACTGTAGCGCGCTGCGCCAAGGAATTACAACAAGCATTGCAGCCCGGAAAATGCATGCTAAGAATGCCGCAAGCAATTCGGGGTCACGATGTTCTTCAGAAAATTGGCGCTTGTCCTCGCCGTCACCTTCATCATCGGTTTTTTAGCAGTACCAACCTGCCGGTTGATCCTGGGGCCGCCCGACGACATTCCTGCCCCCGCATCAACGCCAGCAGATCAGACCCAACAAAAAACGCAGGTGCCGGCTGAGCCAACACCTGCGCCTTCAGGAAATTAACGCTGAATAATTAGTCCTGGTTGAACGCCTTGTTGGAGTCCTTCAGGGCCTGCAGCTTGTCTGCATCCTGATACAGCTCACCCCCACTTTCGCGGAAAGTTTCAGCCATATCAGCCAAGCCATTGGCTGCAGTTTCTCGCACTTCCTGCGAAATGCGCATGGAACAGAATTTTGGCCCGCACATAGAGCAGAAATGCGCCACTTTATGCGCTTCCTTGGGCAGAGTCTGGTCATGGAAGTCGATGGCCGTATCCGGATCGAGCGCCAGGTTGAACTGGTCTTCCCAGCGGAATTCAAACCGCGCGCGTGAAACGGCATCATCGTGATACTGCGCGCTCGGGTGCCCCTTGGCGAGATCCGCTGCGTGAGCAGCGATCTTGTACGTGATCACGCCGGTTTTCACGTCATCCCGGTCTGGCAGGCCAAGATGTTCCTTCGGCGTCACGTAACATAGCATGGCGGTGCCAAACCAGCCGATCATCGCCGCGCCGATACCACTGGTGATATGGTCATAGCCCGGTGCTACGTCTGTCGTCAGTGGGCCAAGCGTGTAGAACGGCGCTTCACCACAAGTAGCCAGTTGCTTGTCCATATTGACCTTGATCTTGTGCATCGGCACATGACCCGGGCCTTCGATAATGACCTGACAACCATGATCCCAGGCAATCTTGGTCAGCTCGCCCAGGGTTTCCAGCTCTGCAAATTGAGCTTCGTCATTGGCATCGGCAATAGAGCCCGGACGCAGACCATCACCCAGCGAGAAGGACACATCATATTTGCGCATGATCTCGCAAATTTCCTCAAAGTGTTCGTAGAGGAAGCTTTCCTTGTGATGATACAGACACCACTTGGCCATGATGGATCCACCACGGCTTACAATGCCGGTCACGCGTTTGGCCGTCATAGGCACATAATGCAGGCGAACACCGGCATGGATGGTGAAGTAATCTACACCCTGTTCTGCCTGTTCGATCAGCGTGTCACGAAAGACTTCCCATGTCAGGTCTTCAGCAACGCCGTTTACCTTTTCCAGCGCCTGATAGATGGGCACGGTGCCAATGGGCACGGGCGAATTACGAATGATCCATTCACGAATATTGTGGATATTACGGCCCGTCGACAGATCCATCACCGTGTCAGCACCCCAGCGAGTGGACCAGACCATCTTGTCGACTTCTTCAGCGACAGATGACGTCACTGCTGAGTTGCCAATATTGGCGTTCACCTTCACCAGAAAGTTCCGCCCGATGATCATCGGCTCGGCTTCCGGGTGATTAATGTTGGAAGGGATCACCGCACGGCCACGAGCAACTTCGTCGCGTACAAATTCCGGTGTGATGAATTCCGGAATTTCCGCGCCAAAGGATTCGCCTTCACTGGCTGCTTCATGGGCGGCCTGCTCGCGACCCTGATTTTCGCGAATGGCGATATATTCCATTTCCGGGGTGATGATGCCAGCACGGGCAAATTCCAACTGCGTTACTGGTCCAGTGCCCGTCCCGCGCAACGGGTTGTTGGTAATCGGGAAACTCTGAACCAGCGCCTTGCCTTTGGTATAGCCATTATCGGCAGCCGTTACCGTGCGGCCTTCATATTCTTCGACATGACCACGGGCCTTGACCCATTCCGTCCGCATCCGTGGCAGACCTTCAAAGATATCGATGCCTGCTGCGCAATCCGTATAGGGGCCTGAGGCATCATAGAGCCGAACAGGCGGTTCATTGGCAGATTCGTGCAACGCGACTTCGCGCATCGGCACTTGGAACTTAATGTCTGTGCCACCTTCTACATAGGCTTTGCGCGACCCTGTGATCGGTCCTGTGGTCACTGAAATTTTAGGGGCTTGGCTTTGGTCATTCATCACTTACTCTCCGGCCACTGGGGCAAAACTGACATGGTCAGACCGGGTCGGCACAGGGCGACAGAGTAAGGAGATTTTGCTCCTTCCCTACGCCGGCATGACCCGGATCAGGTTCATCGGGTTGGCACGACCTATCGCGCCTCTCAGCCATAACAGCACCCCATGGAACCGGATCAATATGCGGCAAGGCCTCTATAGGGTCAACCGGAACCGGCCTACATGATGACCGAATTCTCCGGGATGCAAAGCAGCTTGCACCATGCTAGCGTGCCGCCTGCAATATCGCCAATGGGGAGGAACACATGGCCCGCTATATTTTGACAGTCATCGCAAATGCCGTTGAGGGCAGAGAAGACGAAGCAAACGACTGGTACGACAATGTTCACCTGGAAGAAGTCTTGACCGTACCCGGCTTTGTTACCTCCCAGCGGTTCGAGCCCATGGATGTACCAGAAGGCGAAAAAGTTCGATACCTAGCGCATTATGAAATTGAGGCTGATGACCACACGGTTCCGATGGCCGCGTTGAACGAAGCAGTACAAACGCGCCTTAATATGAGTGACGCTTTCGACGGCGCATCGGCTAGCGTTACTGTGTAGCGCGCGCGCACGGAAAAGCTTGCAAGCTAGGCCCGGCTTTTAGAGCAAAATTATCACCCCAAGGTGTCGCACCAACTCCTTGGGGAAATCTATATTTAAATCGCCAATAGCACATACCAAAGGTTGCACAATGTTACTTTTTTCAGTAGCAATATGAATGGCTCTGTAGGGTGCCAACTAG